>JBCCSG010000089.1:0-23264 GCA_039200565.1 Cyanobacteria bacterium P01_D01_bin.50
AGCAACTTTAACTTTTGCGGTTCAAGGTGTAGAAGTAGAAGTTGATATTGAGACGGGGAAAGTGGATGTTTTAAGATGCGTACAAGCAATTGATATTGGTAAAGCAATTAATCCCAAAATTTGTGAAGGGCAAGCTACCGGGGGAATTGCTATGGGAATTGGTTATGCTTTAATGGAAGAATTATTGTTTGACGAACAAGGAAGAATAATTAATCCCAAATTGCGGGAATATCGCATCCCCACAGCGGCAGATATGCCACCAATGGAAGTATTTCTTATCGAAAAAACAGATCCTTATGGACCATTTGGTGCTAAAGGTGTAGGAGAAATTACTACTAATTGTACCGCACCAGCTATTACAAATGCGATCGCTCATGCTACGGGTGTAAGATTGCGACAATTACCAATGACACCGGAAAGAGTTTGGAAGGAGTTGATAGTTGATAAAACAAACCCACCTTAACCCTCCCCGCAAGCAGGGAGGGAACAAGATTCAATTTTTGCAAAAAATCTATTGATTCTTTAGTCAGGACTGCTATGGTAAAAAAGTCTAGGTTATTTTTTTATAATTGCTTGATTCCTCGCATGGTGCCAGCATGAGTACCTAAACCTTTCCTGGTTTTACGATGAGCATCATGAATAAAATCTGGTCCATCCAAGCTAACGCTAAGTTGGAAATCATGTTTGATAAATAAATCACACCAAGCTTGGTTAATCAGTGTGGCATTAGTTTGCAAATCCTGGTCGAAATGAATATTCTGATGATTATATTGCTCAGCAACTTGATTAATTTTCGCGATCGCCTGTTCGTAAAATGATATTGGTACAGCTAATGGTTCTCCTGCGTGCCAACACACAGCAAAATTATCTTTCAACAAAGGACTAGAAAAAATATTTTTAAATATAGGCTCAATTAAATCAAGATTAAATACTTTTTTAGATTGACGATCAGGTAAATAGCAGTAATCACAGTTGAGATTGCAAAATGAAGTAGCTTGAAGAATCACTAAGCTAATTGGTTCAAAATTAGCAAAATCTGGCTGTAAATTATTTTGAATATCGGCATATGTACTAGTAGTAATTTTGATAACCCTCTTGGTTGGTAAGACTTAAGAAAAACTTGGCTGTCAAATCTTGATTTTTCGTCAGATGAAAAGTCGGGTTATTACAACAGATATCTTCTATGAGAGATGCTTATTGAAAAAACCCGACTTTTGCTTGCCCTCCCGCTTGCCCTAAGTAACCCGATCTTCAGGATTTCAGGCTATAGCAGTATCACCAAAGATAATTATCTTCTTCTTCTACGGGAACGTCTGCGGGAACGTCTGCGGGAACGTTTTCTCTTAGCAAGGGTATCCCGATCAGTTTTAGGAGATAATCTTTCGGTTCCTGGTTCGATTTGACCTTCTTTAGCTTCAACTGCACCTGTAAGAGTGGTCAACCGTTGCTCCACATTGCCTTGTTTTAAGGTTGATGGAACTACAGCACCTGCTTCAATTGGCACTAATGACTGCAATGATGCTGCCAGTAAAAAACCGACAAAACCGACTCTAGTACTTAGTTTCATTGAAAATACCTCAAGAGCAATATAATAAAGGCTGAATTTGATTGAGAAAGCTGAGATTATATTCAGAGGAAAAATATACAGCACATTTCATCTATATGAGGTACATAACCCCTCCCCAACCCCGAGATGGAGCCTTAAAAAATGGGCAGGGGCACTCCGAAAAATTTTTTGGGGCAGGCTTCATAAACCAATTAACTCCTTAGTATCCGGGATTTTTCACAAAAAGCCTGCCCGCTGCGGGGGCGGGTGGGCTGTACATCCGCTTAACTTGCAATACGCTGTATGTGATATCTCAGCTATGGAAGTTGCATTATCGTATACAACTTTTACTGTTTGGTCGGATTAGATTCCGGAGTCTGATTACCACAAGGGTGGTGATACGCTAGACGAATAATTCAGCTTTGTATTTATCATGGTGTTATCGTTGTTCGTCCGCCTTACATATTAATAGGTTCAACTTAAATCAGCCTATACACTTTGGAAGGCTAATTTTTTGTCTTAATATTCATCAAATGCTTGCACACTAGGAGTTATAAAAATTTTTAATAATTTTTCTTTCAAGGACGCTACGCGAACGTAATTCTAATTTAGGGGCTTCGACAGAGTACAATCTACGGACGGCAGTCGCTACAAGCCGAGGAACCCGTCCAACGCGCTACCTCATAAATCTGGGGGCTTCTGACCGAAAAAAATTACCTGGTGAATGCTATTATTCCAATAAAGTTAACTGTATAGGTTAATTGAACCTGAACCGATAAAAAGGTGGAAGATCTTCAAAGAATTATCTAATCTTTTCTGTTGGTATTATCAGTTAATCTACATGAATTTGTGGGGCTTGTACCAAACAAGCTTGCGATCTGAAAACTTTCAAGGTTAAAAGAAAAATTCAGCATTAGCTAACAATTTTTTTTGCAAAAGTGCATATCTAAGCCAAAGTGAACCCTATATATCATAGAGATGTGGCTCCAGAAAATTGATCGAAAATTCTCTGCTGCTCCTTCAATACTAAAATCGTATTTTACTACTATTCAAGTAGCTGTAATTTATATGACATCACCAACAAAATATTGGCAAATGTGCATACTTCCAATGAGAAAAGATATTAAGCTCAAGCACCAAAGGGAAATTTCTCAGGCAAAAGAGTTTTTTAAAATCCAATTCCCGCACTTGAACGGTAAAAATATACTATTAAAAGACGCAAATAAACAGGTTCAGACAATTTTGTGGAAACGATTTCATTGTCGGGATGATATTTACCAGTCGGCCATGGCGGGACTTTGTTTACGTTGTTATGTCTCCCATGGAATTTTCATCGCCTGCAAAACTATTCCTCATGTTTACAACGTCGGTGCAGAAAATCTTTTTAGCTATAGTGATTTGCTTCCTTTGGTTTTAAATGATCGTGGTAAAACATTAGTGATTTTAGGAAGTGAAAGGAAAACCCAATATGTATTAAATCATCGTGATGGTACAATTCGAGCGATAGCTAAAGACGGAGAATTTTTTAGTGTTAATATTTTGCGGAAATTTAATCCCGATTCCGGTAATAGCGAAAGCTTAGATAGTTGGATTACCAGACTCACCCGTCAGAACGAAAATATCAAGTCATTTTTGTGGGGTTTTGGGTTAGGAACCCCTAGCGATTGGAAATTACTGTGTAAATCAACTCCTCGTTTTTTATCAACACTGCTCTCTATTGAAGACCAGGAAATTTTTGGAGCTTTTCAGACAGTTTACCAACGAGATAGACTCCAAATCAAGAAAAAAGGTCGTTGTTTAGAACCAACAGTAAATCAATTACAAGAAATGTTACGTGTGTTAGAATCAATAAATTATAATGGTTCTCCACAGCAATTAATTGCCCGTCTAAAATATATTGCTGAAATATTGCGTCAAGACTGGATTTATAGAAAAAATGGCTATACGAAAACTGTATCTATAGAAATTTATGATCATTTAACAAATAATTACTTTGAAAATCCAAAATTACCTATTCACACAGACCGCAATCCGGAAGATATAGAATTAGAGAAATTACAAATAATCTGCCAAAAGTTGTTTCATAAAGTTTTATATCAAACGATAGAAGAGGCAATTCGGCAGCATATTGAAAATTTGAAAAAAAGTAAAAGTTACAAAAACTTTGCGACTCTATATCTAGAAGGTTTACGACTCTATTACCAAGAAAATAAGTCCTTGAGTGAAATTGCCAAGCTTTGGAAAATAGAATGGAGTAAAGCCAGACGCATTTTTAAACTGGAAAAATTTTTGTCAATTGTACAGTATCGAACCGAGGAAATTTTTTCAGTTCGCCTTTTACAATCACTGAATAAATATCAATCAACAAGAATTTTTCATGAACCTGACAAACTCAAAAATATCGCTGCGGAAGTTCGAGAATTTCTGTGGAATAAAACATTCAAAGAAGCAAAAGCAGAATTAATAGCTAGTAAAAAGCAGATAAAAAACAGTTTATTTACTCAAGTCATCTGTATATACCTGAATGATTCAAATTACAAAATTTAGATGAATAAAAACGGTTAGCTAATACGCAACCAGCAGAACCAGCACCAATAATTACATCCCACATTCCGCACTTAAACTTGCAACACGAAGAAATTACAATGAATATAAAAGCAAAAAGTCTGGATAATTAAATAGTTAAGAATGAATGAATGTTATAGAAGAAGAAAAATATCAAATATAAAATATTTGGCTCATAAATAGAGGCTATTTTAGCACTATATACTTTAGGAGCAATAACTGTTTCTTCGGAGATTGATAAATTATTATTTATTCTCGCTTAAGTTGTTTAGATTAAGTAAGTGGATAATATTTTTGACAAGATGATGGTAAATAAGTAAGTCAGCGTGGAAAAACCAAAATAAGCTGTTGTGCATTTTTAATGCACAATACTCTTGGCAAGAGGCAAAAGGCAAAAGGGATAAGATTTTCAGCTTTTAAATAATATTTCTAAATATACAACTTAAATGCGTAGCAGCTTATCGTTCTAGCTGTTTTACTTTCCCAACTCCCTAAACAATCTCAAACTCCAATTGATGACTTTTCAAAAAACTATGAGTGAAATGATCTACTTCATTTGTATTGCTTAATTCTAAGTTGTAAAAATCAACAAAGTCATGTTCAAAATGAGGTCCTGCATGCCAAGTTCCGACATGTAATTTAATAAAACAATTTCCGGGAATGCGAAAAGCTGCAATTTCCTCTAATACCGGTTCATCTATATTATTATTAGGTGGACAAACCGCCATTAACCAATCTTTCCCAGCTAAAGAACCCAGGCATTGCGTACATTTTGCGTGACGAGTAATATTATGAAATTTGCAACTGCGACCGTGCAATTGCATAATGTAAAATCTAGGGATGCCGTTATCAAGTACTAATTGAGCATCTTCTTCGTCAAATAGTTTGCCATCTTTGCTGGGAAAAATAACTTGTCCGTAAGGTTGAAAGTTTTCTGTGGTTATAGTTTGGGCTGGTAATTGTTTTACTGTTTTTGTAGTAGCCATATTCTAGTTATATTAAATTACTAAAGCAACCTAAATATTTTACCTAATAAATAACGCAATTAATCCCCACGCAGGAGGTAAGTATTAAATGAGTCAATGATCTTCTCAACATCAAATTTCCGTAAACAATTTGTCAATGAAAATATAAAGATTTTCATCTCGAATGTGCTGATGTTGCCATATTTGGGAATACTAACTCCAGAAGGATTAAAGGTAAAGATAGTATGGTTAGTATTTGCGGATATTCCATCAAAGAGCAACTCTATAATGGTTCAGCCAAAATTGACGGGTGGGGGTAAGCAGGGGGAGCAGGGGAGGCAGAGGGAGAAAATTCACTATCAAGTGATTATACTAACAAAAAATCGTTTTTTGTGAACTATTTGTTACAAATATACTGATTAAGGAACAGGGAAAATAAAATATTTAAATATAATCAATCATAGGTAAATTATGCCAAACAAGAGGCATCAACAACCGATGGAAGGAGTGGGAAAATTTCAACGTTTACTGATACTAAACTCAACATTAGGCATTTTTTTTATTAGTTTGGTTGTGGCAAGCGTTAGTGTCTTACCTTTTTATCAGCAACAACGAAAACAAGAAGAAAAAAATCTCCGTTTTGCACTACATACTAGGGCTTTGGCGATTCAGGAATTCTCATCCAGAGCTAAAGATGTGTCTAAACAAATTGCCAGTCGTAGCTATGCTCGCAAAACACTCTTAGATTACAACCAGGGTAGGATTAGTAAAGAAGTTGCCTCCCAAAACATAGCTAGACTGCTAATGGATGCTTTGAATCAATCCCAAGATGTTGTTGGGATTACCCGCATTGCTGAAAATAACGAGTTGGTTGCGACTGTTGGATTACCTATTCCATCTCAATTTCAACCACAGCTACCAATTAACTCGAAATATGCAGAAGTTAGCGCTCCCATTCAGTTAGGGGGACAATCTTACTTGATAGTGACCAAGCCCATTTTGAACTCGGTTGGCAAGGAAGCCGGAACTGACATAATTTTATTCAAAACTTCTAATTTACAAAATAATGTCGGTCTGGGCAAAACTGGTGAGATAATTATCGGCACGGTAGCCCGCGATCGAGTAGAGTTGTTTTTTTCACGCTCAACTACAGAGTACCAATCATCCCATCGGATTTTGCAGGGTATATCCTCAGCAGTATCGGGAAACAGTGGTTTGCTAATTGGTTCAGAATCACGATTCAACTCAAAAATCGTGGCATTTGAACCTCTACCCAACAACTGGGGATTGGTAATTCAGGTAGATAGTAAAGAACTTTATGCATCAGTTCATCAGAAATTAATAATAATCGCGATTACCATAGTGTTACTGAGTGGATTAGCTGCTGCTGGAATGAGACTTTTGCTACGTCCACTTTCAGGTAAAGTACTGATTCACACACATGAAATAGAGCAGCAAGAGCAATTTTTACGTACTGTTTATGATGGTGTTGAACATTTAATCTTTGTAGTCAATGTTAGTGAAGATGGTAGATTTCCTTACGCTGGTTGGAATACACCGACAGCAAAAGCTACATGTATCAGCAATCAAGATGTCATCGATAAATCTCCCCAGGAACTCTTTGGAGATGTACAAGGTAAATTAATACATCAAAAATATCAAAGCTGTATCGAAGCTGGTAAAGCTATAACCTATGAAGAATGTCGGAATTTTGATGGTACTGACACTTGGTGGTTAACTACCATTAACCCACTCAAGGATAGTCAAGGTTGTATTTATCGTTTAGTTGGTACAACTTTCAATATTACTTCTCGCAAGCAAGCAGAATTAGCTCTCAAGGAACAAACACGACTATCCGCTTTTCGTGCAGCGATTAATTCTACACTGGTTGTCAATGATAGTTTACGGGATATTCTGCATACTTGTACCCAAATTATGGTTGATTATCTAGATGCTGCTTTTGCTCGTATTTGGATTCTCAACTCCCAAGAAAATGTGTTGCAGTTACAAGCTAGTGCGGGGATGTATACCCACATTGACGGATCTCACTCAAGGGTACCTGTAGGTAAATATAAAATTGGTTTAATTGCCCAAGAGCGTCAACCACATCTGACGAATTCTTTACAAACTGATCCCCGTGTTAGGGATAAAGAATGGGCAAAACGAGAAGGAATGGTAGGTTTTGCAGGTTATCCCTTGATTTTTGACGATCGGTTGTTGGGTGTAATTGCCATGTTTAGTCGTCAAGAATTATCTGCCTCTATTCTTCAAGAATTATCCTTTGTTGCCAATGAGATATCTCTGGGTATTAGCCGCAAACAAGCAGCGGTAGAAATACAACAACAAAAAGAAGAACTCAAACAAGCCCTTGAAAAATTAAAATCTACCCAAGCTCAACTGATCCAAACTGAAAAAATGTCAGGTTTGGGACAAATGGTAGCTGGTGTGGCTCACGAAATTAACAATCCTGTCAACTTCATTCACGCTAATCTTACACCTGCAAATGAATATACCCAAGATTTAATCGGATTGTTGGAACTTTATCAACAAAACTATCCCCATCCCCCGGAAGAAATTACAGAAGAAATTGCAGCAATTGAACTCGATTTTCTCAGAGAAGATTTACCCAAACTTCTGCATTCTATGGAAGAAGGTACTCGACGCATTCAAGAAATTGTCCTATCCCTACGTAATTTTTCTCGTCTAGATGAAGCTGAGTTGAAAAAGGTAGATATACACGAAGGTATTGACAGTACGTTAATGATTTTACATCATCGCTTAAAAGCGAAGATAGAACAACCAAAAATCCAGGTTTTCAAAGAGTACAATCAACTTCCTTTAATTGAATGTTATCCCAGTCAACTCAATCAAGTCTTGATGAATATTTTAGTCAATGCTATTGATGTTTTAGAAACAATTACAAATCCTTGTATTCATATTAATACGCAATTAATTAACGATAACTGGATTTCGATTTACATTACAGATAATGGACCAGGAATTGATAAAGAAAATTTGACAAAAATATTTGATCCTTTTTTTACAACTAAAGATGTAGGTAAAGGTACTGGATTGGGTTTATCTATTAGTTATCAAATTGTAGTAGATAAACATGGTGGAAAATTGTTGTGTGAATCTGTGAAGGGACAAGGAACAGAGTTTATAATTCAATTACCCATTCTCAGGTCTTAAATGGCAGATAAACTCATTTTCTGTAAACCAAAAAGTAGCTTGTTTTGAAATAAAATTTAAATATAAATCGCGTTATAATTGCAAGAATTTGGTATATTAAAAACCTGGCTTTTCTCAACAAACCAGGTTTCTTAGTTCTCAATCAATAATTAAATATTACGAATTACTTATCATCGATTCAAGGTTGAGAAAACCATTTTGAATCAAGTACACTGAATAAATAGTAAATAATTCTGCATCAATGGTTGCACAAGCTACACCACTTCCCGCAAGAGCATTTAAGGTTGCATCACAACTAATAATTGGTCTATTTGATGTTAAGTATAAATCGGGAATGGTAAGTTGTTTTTCAGACCAGCGTTCGAGTAAGAATGGACGCAGAGTGTATAAGGGATTTTCCTCTGATGTGACGTTGTTTAATTGGTGTTGCCATTCTTCGTAAGGAATCATTTTGATGGGGAAGCCGAAGGTATTCAACCAGTCAACTAATTTGCTTAAGGGTGCGGGTTCTGGATGTTGTAAGTGGAAAGCCTTACCGATGGAAACTTCAAGTCTGGATAGATATGCGATCGCCTTGCTGACATAGTCAACTGGTGACATATCCAGCATATAATCCACATCTGGGAAAGCTCCCATCTGTAAACAACCTTTGGTCATTAAGTTAACAAAATCGTCAGTATTTCCAACACCAGTTTCACTATGTCCGGAAATTAAAGGTGGCCTGTAGATAGTGACGGGAAGCCCTCTTTGAGAGGCTATTTTTACTAGTTTTTCTGCTACCCATTTGGTTTGAGAGTATCCTAAGAAAATACCTTCCCAATGGTTGAAGTTATCATCTTCTTTGACTACTTTTCCGGCGTAATAAGGTGATTCAAATACAGCGACACTGGAGACATAATGTAGGGGTTTAACTTTGATTTGACAAGCTAAACGTAAGATTTCTTGAGTTCCCAAAACATTGGCTGCTTTTAGTGCTGAGTAGGGAAATACGTAGTTAAGCATGGCAGCACTGTGATAGATGGCATCTATATTAGTTGCCAGCATTTCAAAGCCTTCAGTACTTATACCCAACTGCGGTTGAGATAAATCGCCAACTATCGGGATAATTCGAGGGCTAAACTGTTCGTTCCAAATTCCATAGCCTTCTAGATTATTTTTCAGTTTCTCCTTACCCGATGTTGCATCTGTTGCACGTACCAAGCAGTAAATATCAGCATCGGTTTGCTGCAAAAGCTCGTGGATGACAAATGCTCCTAAAAAGCCGGTACCGCCAGTTAAAAAGATATTTTGGGGATTGGGATTAAATTTAAAAGAAGTAGATACAGGACGAATATTTTCATCCAGAATAGCTTCTGCTGCTAAGTTGGGAATACTATTAGCATTGGTGAGTGGAATATTATCCTGTTGAGATTCTTCAGCTTCTTCAGCCAAACGTCCCGAAAGTGCTTCAATTGTAGGATAATGCCAAAGCAACGTGGGAGACAATTCAAAGCCCAACATTTTCTGTGCTTTGGTAACAATTACCATCGCTTGAGTTGAATCTAAACCGTAACTATCTAAAGGTTGAGTTATGTCAATTTCTTCTGCTGAAATGTGAAGTAATTCAGCCAAATTAGATACTAACCATGCTTGAATTTCGGTAGCGTTCATAGATTGTTTTGTAACCATTTTTTTATATTTCCAAAGTAGATTTAACTGGGTGATACTGAGAATAAAAATTAGGAACTTGTAGACCTTGCATTTTTAAACTTTGCATGCGGTATAAATAAGATGTTCCTATCATCATGTGGTTGGCAATATCAACTACCCGACGATTATTTGGTTCTGATAAATATGAACCGCGTACCCAGTGGTTAAAGCTACCCATGGCGGGACCACACCATATTTGATAATCTACTTCTCTACCTTTTTCACCGGAATTAGACCATCTTGAAGATAATCCTAAATACCAACGAAAAATTAGCGCCATTTTGTATTTAGAATTTTTTGTTGCTTTACTAAGTTTATGAGGATTATTTTGAGATTGATAAGCAACAGTTTCTTGCCAAATTTCTTCAATACTTTTACGGAAAACTTGCTTTTCTAACCTTTCTTTTTCCGCAGTTGGAAGTTCCTCCAGAGAGTTATAATTTCGGTAGATTTCGTATAATTTTTGTGCTTTGAGAGGAAACATAGTTCCGCGTTTGAGAACTTGCAATTTTACTCCCATTTCAAACATATCAGCTGCAGGAGCCATCATCACATCAGCAATGTCAGCTTGTGCTAATAATTTTTTGGTATGAGATGAAGTTCCTGCTTCTACACAAGACTGATTTATGGAACCAGTAACTACATATGCAGCACCCATCATAAAGGCTGCTAAAGCCGATTGAGGAGTAGAAATTCCTCCTGCGACTCCGACTCTAACGGGTTTTTCGTAATTATATTTTGCCTGTATTTCGTCCTTTAAAGCAATTATAGAAGGTAAGACACAAACCAGAGGACGATTATCTGTATGACCGCCAGAATCTGCTTCTACGGTAATATCATCTGCAATGGGAACTTGTGCTGCAAGAGTTGCTTGTAATTCGGTAATTAATCCTTTTTCAACTAGTTCCTTGAGCATTTTTAAAGGTGCTGGCTGCATAAATTTACTCGCAACTTCTCGGCGAGAAATTTTAGCAATGACCTTATTATTGATTTGAATTTTGTTAGCTGAACTTAAACTTAATCCTGCAGCACGATAGTAGACAATATTGGGAGTTAAATCTAAAAATGCCGAAGCTTCTACAGTTTCTACGCCATATTTGAGATATAAATCTACAGCACCTCTTTCAATTGCCGGTTCGTTAGGACTATGAATTAAATTGAACGCATAGGGACCATTTGGTAAAGATGCTTGAATAACTTTTATCGCTTCTTCTAAGCGAGTTAAACTTAAACCACCCGCACCAAAGGAACTCAAAATATTCTCTTTCCCCAGTGCAATTACCATTTCTTCGGAGGCTATTCCCCCAGCCATTGCACCAGTTACATAAGCATTTTTGACATTATGAAAAAAGATAAAATTCGGATCTCCAAAGGTTTTGGTAAAAATAGGTGGAGCTGCAATCAACAATTCTATTTCTGCTGGTTGACTATTATCAAGAGGACAATAGCCATAATTAGTTACACCAATTTTATCTTCTACTCTAACTATATAACAAGGTTTATCTGTTTCTAGTAATTGCTCTTTAATTCCATCTGGATCGAAGGAAATACAACTTATTGAACCTTTCCAAACTCGATTTCTAACCGAAGAAGATCCATGATATATAAGTCCGTTATTTTCTTTGTTTAGCACGTTATCTATAATTTGCACGTTAAGGTTAGTTTTCAATTTTCAATTATCAATGGACAGTTATAAATTAACAAATTATAATTCATAACTGTTCATTATTAATTATTCATTATTTAACAAATGTTCGGCGCAAGCGATTTGAAGTTGAATTATTTCGCTGAGTTGTTGACTAAAATATTGCCGAGATTCTAAGAATGTAGCGTGGGTTTTATGAACCATTAAGTTGTTAGTGTTTAGTTTTTGATAGTCAGATTTTCTAGAGTGATACACGCTCAGGTTTGAAGCTAATTTTTCTGTGGCGGTAAATGGTGAAGATGTTTGGGGAGAGCTAGGATATGAAGTAATATTTGCTGCACTCGTTTGTAAGTTTTTGCTGTGTTCTACTTTGGGTACGGCAATATCTTTCATCGGATTTGTTTCTGGTTTTTTCGGCGATGGTGCAGGGATGTTTGACTTTATTTCTAGCTGGGGTGATAAATCTTCTTTTTCAATGGGTTGAGGTGTAGGATTAATTTTCGCCGCTAAATCTGTCTTTTCAAAAGATATTTTACTCAATTCTGGTTGATTTTGAAAGAGTTGTTTATTTTCTGCTGTTAAGATACTTTCGGCAAAACTATTACCACCTAATATGACTTTTTTCTGGTTAAGTTTGGCTTTTTTACTAGTTTCTTCCACGCTGGAATATAGCGGCGATAAATCTAAGGAGACCTGATGGCTGACTAGTTTTGCTAATGCTTTGATTATACTTGTATGGTCGTCTACACCTCTTCTATTTAAAGAAATTGTCATGTGTTCTTTATCGCTTAAATTTTTATCTATCCATCGAGAACAAACGCTTCCAGCACCCGTTTCTATAAATATTTTTGCACCATCGTTATATACTCGATTCACTAGTCGAGGAAAATCAAGTTGTTTACAAAGTCCCCTGGCAATTCCTTCAGCAATAGCTTTACTTTCTAATTCTATTGGCGCATATTTTGCTGCAGAATAAAGTATTAGATTTTGCCGATTCTCTTGAACTGGTAAAGTGTTGACGCTAGCGATTTCTTCATGTTCTGAAGCCATTGCTTCGCAGTGAATTACGTGATCGAAAGGTGCGCGAAATGCGTTACAACCGAGTTTTTCGATAACTCGTTCGCAAGCAGCTGGTTCACCTGCTATTACTACTTCTTGTGGTGTATTAATTTGAGTTAAGTAAACCCGGTTTTCCCCTGCTATAATTTCTCTAACTTGAGATGGTGTCGCGATCGCAACATAATTACACCAGAAATTATTGTCTGGTGACTCTTCTAGGGATGGTAACTTCCAAAATTCACGTACTGCGGTTTTTGCTCCTGATAATCTGTCTCCTCCAAATAAGATTGATGAGTTAAGAGTATCGCTTCCCTCGTTTAATTGATTCCACACCCCTATCGCCGACATCATACTAACTTCACCCAAGCTGTAACCAAAACAGAATTTTGGCTTGATTTGAAATTTTTCTCGCAGAATTTGTGAAAGCAGTCTAGCAACGACGATTTCATTTTCAAACATTGCTGTTGAATCATCTAGGAGTTGCTTTTCTAATGCTTCTGACTCTCTGCTTGATAATTTGTTCAAGCTTCTGGGATATACTAACTTTTCGACGTGACTAACGCGCGAGTCTAAGTTTTGTAATATAATATCATCTTGAAGTTGGGGAAACAGACGGAAGAGCTTTCTACCAACCCCGAGATAAGAATTGACAGCAGCAGGGTAAACAAATGCAACTTCTCCTTCTTTACCCAGTGGTTTGGCTGTAAAATAACTGCCTAGTGGAGTTTGCCATTCTTCACCTTTTTCAAATGCGTTATTTATACCTTTGATTGCTGCTGTAATTTCTTTTGCTAATTCCCGTTCATTACGCGCCAAAATTGCTACAGTATAGCTTTCTTGACTGCGTTTTTGGTAATTAGCGAAAGTCATACTCGCAGCTTTTGCTGGAGAAGTTCCGCTATTAACTAGGTTTTGCAAATTGTCAATTTGCTCTAGTAGATTTTCGCGATTATTTCCGACGATGGGAAACAAATGAAAAGGTACTTGTTGTAAAAATCTGCTGCTGCGCTCTTGTTTATTTGCTTCTTCCGATATTATTAAATGAGCGTAAGTCCCATCTATACCAATACTATTAATGGCTGCCGTTCTTTTATTAGTATCTGGATTGAGAAACCAAGCTCTTGATTCTGGAACGACATAGAAAGGACTATTTTCCCACTTTTTAATATCTTTTACACCCGTCCATTTTGGTGTTGCGGGAAGATATCTATAATAGAGACATAAAGCTGTTTTAATTAAACTCGCAATTCCCGAAGCAACATAGGTGTGACCGATATTAGCTTTAACACTCCCGATCGCACAGGTTAATTTGTTTGCACCGCTTGGATAAGCCCGAAGTAAACCATCAATTTCTGCTTCATCTTCTTGGGAAATACCGCTACCAAAAACTTCCAGATAAGATATTTCTGAAGGTTTAATTTCTGCTTTATCAAAAGCTTTTTGACAAACAGAATTAACGGCGTTAGCATCAGTGCTTCCCAAACGATGTTGTAAATCATTCTTGGTAGCATTTTTTTGCGTGAAACTAATTGCATCAATTACCGCGTAAATGCACTTGTTTTCTTGTTGTGCTACTTGATGTCGCTTTAATACTACTGCTCCTGCACCTTCACCAACCTTCCAACCGTTAGCTTTTTGGTCATAGGAAAGAGTATCTACACCTGTATTAACTGTTGCTATTTTACTTCTTAATAAAACATTTTCCATGCCGCCTGCTAAATCCACAGCACCCACTAATACGGCATCTGCTTCCCCAGTGGTTAATAAATTTTGCGCTACTTCTAAAACTTTAAAAGTGGAATTTTCGCCAGCGGAAATAGTAAATACAGGAGCCGTGAAATTCCACAGCGAGGAAATGCGACTCGCCATAATATTGGTGATGTAGCTAACAAACTCGCTGCTATCAACTGGTTCGGGATGAATTCCGTCTTTAACTATTGTTTCTAGCTGATTAATTTTATCAGATGATAAAGATATTTCGCTAGCACTTAATCCTTCTTTAATTTCCCAAGATAAATTCCATCTTTGTTGTAGTTGATGAACGGATAATTCAGCTTCAGTAGCGATTAAAACTGCTACGTTATCCCCTTCTTTGATATTGGCATTTTTCAGAGCATGTTCTGCTACTTTGAGCATCAACAGTTGTTGTTTGTTAAGCTTTTCTAGTTCGTTTGGGGGAATTTTACTAGATATGGTATCAATTTCAAGTTCATTAATATAAGCTCCTGTTGGTGCTTTTCCGTCGGGCAAGTTATATTTTTTAAGTAATTCTGTTTGCTTTTCTACACCATGCCATCTTTGGGAAGGTAAGGGAATAAAATGTTGTTTTCCTTGATAAATACTCCTTTCAAAAGCATCTAAGCCATCGCAATCCCCAAAAAAGGCATCCATTCCCACAATTGCCATTTTTACTGGTTGGAGTGGTTCGCTTTTTTCTTCTATTTGGATATTTTTATTTTGTTCTAAGATCGTATGGGCATTAGTTCCACCCAAACCAAATGCACTAATGGCTGCGCGTTTTATTGATGCGCTTTTTGAGTGCCAATTAGTAGGACTCGTTACAATTCTACTAGGTGATATTACGTTATCTTCCGAACCTATGGGGTCTGTAATATTGATAGTTGTGGGAATGATACCCTTGTTCATACTCAAGAGTACTTTAATCAGGCTGGCGCTAGCGGCACCAGTTAATAAGTGTCCCAGATTTGATTTTACCGAACCTGATAGTGGAGTTGCTTGATATTTACCAAAGAAAGTTTCGACAGAGTTAAATTCAGTACTGTCTCCTAATAAAGTTCCCGTAGCATGACACTCGATATAGTCAATCGCTTTCGGGTTGAGTTCTGCTTCACAGTAAGCTCCCTCAAAAGCCAAAGTTTGTCCTTTGGGATTAGGGCTGAGTAAATATTTACCCCTACCATCGTTAGAAAGTCCGTTACCCACGATCGCCGCATAAATGCGATCGCCATCTCTAACTGCATCGTTGTAGCGTTTAAGAACTAGCATTCCCACCCCCTCTGAGGTGATTAATCCCCGTGAGGATTTATCTAGGGGGCGGCTGATATCGTTATTTTCTGGATATCCTTGGATACCAGAAAACAACATCCGGATAAATATGGGATCGGAGCAACTTATACCGCCAGCTAACATCAAGTCAGCTTCATGCCTCCACAGATAATGAGATGCTAATCTGGTGGCGTATAACGGTGAGGAACAAGCAGCATCAAGGCAAAAATGGATATGGGAGAGAGATAAAGCTTGAGAAATTATAGCGGCAGGTAAACCCGATATCATGCCATTGTAAAATGAATTCTCCTCAAAGTTCGTTAAAGTTGCTAAATCAAACTCCTCTTGCTGCAAAATTTCTCTAATTGCAGGGTTTAATGCTTGTTGATAAATCGGTTCAAACAATTTGTTTGATGATTTCGTAGGCAACGAGAGAGTGCCCAATAATACTCCACATTTGGAAAGAACAGATTCGTTTTCCAAATAACCACTATTTTGTAACGCTTGCTTTGCAGCATAAAGCGACCATTTAAATGTATTATCTAGGTTTTGTAGCAATGAAGCAGGAAGATTGTATCCCGATGTATCAAATTTAAAATTACGAACGAATCCCCCTTTCAAGGAGTAAACTTTATCTGGAGTTCCTTTTACTGGGTCATAAAATATAGTTGGTTCAATACCAATTTCATCAATACTCAGAGATGAAGTAGAATCTTTTTGTTCGATTAAATTATGCCAAAATTCTTCAGCATTTTTAGCGTCGGGGAATAGACATGAAAATCCAATGATTGCTATTTTTTCCATAAATAAATGTGAATAGTGAATAGTGAATGGTGAATAGTTTTTAATTAGTAGAGCTAAATAAGAAAGCAGTAATAATAGAGATGAGTTAACAAGAAAAAATTTAATTTATAATTAATAACTCCCAACTCAATAACAGACGTAGCACTGCTACGTCTTTACAACTCCTAACTCAGAAGACAATTCTAAATTCGGGCATTCTAAATTCCTAACTCCTAGCTCTTTAAAGATTTAGTTGGAATAATAATTCCTTTACCCCCTAATATGCGGGAATATATTTTGCCTTCTTTATCGTGAATGATAAAATCGGCTGTAACGCTACTAGCGGTTTTATTCTTAACTTCACATGAAACGTAATAAAGTTGATTGGAGGGAGTTGCTGCAAATTGTTCGTGTCTTTGAATCTCTGCTGGTAAACAAACTTCTTGATGATAATACTGTAACCAAATCCATAAAGGATGAGTACTCAAGTCACCGGAGTAAGGATTTACCCAGATAACGGGAAACTGCCCTTGTTGCTTTTTATCTATTGCGTTCCACATACATTCGCTAGTAATTTTTTGTGGACTAATATTTAAGATTTTAGTCAGCCCTTTAAAAGATTTTCCGTGGAATAAAGGAAATATTGATGGATTTTCTTGGTAAAATTCATCCCCTGCAAGCGTGATATTTTTATCTTCCGTCAAATCCAAATTTTCGTATAATGGACTTGGGGTATTTTGCGATAATAAATGAATTTCAGCAATACTATAATGATAAATAACTTTATTGTTGGAATTTTGACTCCATATTTTGGCTTTAAAAACTACTTCTTGATTATCATTTTTAGCAATTTCTTCTAAATCCAGGATATATTCCTCAGCTATGTTTCCGTTGAAAACTATTCCTTTGAGTACCTTAAAGCCTTCATAGTACAAAAACCTGTATCCTGGATAAAGCTGTTCGCAAGCATTTATCATCCATGCTTTTCCACAAGTTGCGGGTAAAACCGGTTTTCCACCTACTATATGATCTTCTAAAAAAGGATTGGCTAATTCTTTTAATCGGCGATGAATGCGATAGCTTCTCAACTGAGAATTTAAAGGTGCTGCTGGTGGAGAAATCGGACTGCCAATTACAACTTGTGTAGAATCACGGTAAGAGTCATCAAGCTCGTTGACTAACATTTTCGTTCCCGCTTCTACCGGAATAATTTCGATACCCCTACGTGCAAATTCTTTCTTCAATTCCGGCGTTACCATACCGCTATCCCAACCACCCCAATTGATAGCTACTACATGACATTGAGGATAGTGTTGTTTAAATAGATGAGCCGACTTGTTAAGAATTTCGTTAGACAGAGCGTAATCAGATTGACCTACATTACCGTAAAACCCGGCAACAGATGAGTATAAAACTAAATGTTCTAATTGAGAAAGATGGACGCAAGCCAGTAAATTTTCTAATCCTTGAACTTTGCCGCTGTAAACTTTTTCAAAATCATCTTCGGTTTTCTTTTCAATTAATTTATCAGCTAAGTTACCCGCACCATGAATAATACCTGTTATTTTACCCATACTTTCTGTAACAGCAGTTATTTTTTGCTGTAAATCATTAGCATTTGTCACATCAGCGGTAATATATTTTGCTTCACCTCCCAACTTTCCAATTGTCTCCAAAGTTTGTTTGATTTCTCGATCGGAAACTATTTGATTATAAATCTTTTTTACCTGGATGGGAGTAGGTTTTTCTCCCTTAGTCAGCAAATCTTCCATAATCCGTTTTTTTAAAATTGCTTCATCAAAGCAATCTTGTGCAAATAAGGGTTCAGATTCTAAAAGTTCTGAACGACCTAGTAAAATAAACTTACACGGATACTGTCGTGCTAATTCGATCGTGCATTTTGCGGTAATACCTTTAGCACCACCACTAACAATAAAAACTGATTTTGGATGAATTGAATTTACTGTTTTCATAATTTTTTGACCTTATGCTATTTGGTAAATTTACTCGCGATTTTTGTTTGCTGTAAGACTGATGTTGAATCTATAAGAATAATAAATCCCCTACAAAGCGCGATAAACCGCGATATAACAACAATTTTTGCTGATTAACTAAGTCGGCACCAATAAACCGTGAGCTATATTACAAAATATAAAATGGCTCTAAAGCCTTGTTACTCCTCACTATTCACCATTCACTATTCCTAGTTACTATTTTCAACACCAACCTACTTATTGCACTCGAAACTCGAAAAAATTGGAGTCATTATCAAGTAAGCCTGTTGTTAGTAGGAGTGCAAAATATGAATTTATTAACTTAAGGTTGTATTAAAGTTTCAACTTTAACCTTTGAACTGATTAATTTGTAATTGATAGAAATTAATATAGTTATTGCGTCTATTCAAACGCTCTCTGCGGATAGAAGATACAATGGCGAATGTTGTAAATGTAAAAAAAACTGCCATTAAAACTAGTAAAATTGGTATTAATTTGTCAGCTTCGTTATTATTCCTATTATTAGTGGTATTATTATTACTACTACTGCTGCTAGTAGTACTACTATTATCGTTTTTACTAGATGTATCTTTTACATCTTCTGTATGGGTTGTATTATCCCCTCGAACAAGTATAATATCCCCTAAATCTTTTTTATCTGCTGGTGATGTAATATCAGATTTGTAGGTTTGATAACCGTTCGCTTCTACTGTTATTTGTCCCTGAAGAATTCCGTCATTATCGGGGTTTGCCGAAAATCGATAAATTCCTTCTAAATCAGTGTAAGAAACTATTGAATTACCATTATTATCTAATGTAACCTTTGCGGCTCTAATCGGTGCTTGTTTACCGCGATCGATAACACGACCAAGATAATTAACTTTTTGACTTTGAGACATGATATATTAATTCGTAATTCAAAACTCCTAACTTCAAAAACAGAGTTTGAGGGATCTCAAGGAAGTGATAAAACTTTTCCTACCCTACAGACGTAGCAGCGTTACGTCTGTGGAATTCCCGTGTACAGACGCAGTATTACCACGTCTGTAAAACTCCTAACTCTCAACCGTAATTGTTGTTCTTCCTTGATTTCCGTAAGCAACTTCGGTGATTAAACGATTAGAGTCATGTAATTCTGCTTGAATGTAGTTGATGCAATTCTGAGTATCTATTTCGGGGTTAATGTCAATTACTCGACAAAAGACTTTTCTCCATTCCCAAGTGAGTGTTTTGGTTAATCCAAATAATCCACCACCAATAGCGCCAAAGTTAATTTTCTTTTCTAATCCAAAAGCACCATCAAGTCGCGTAACTATACAAAAGCAACTACGTCCGTTTTCTGCTGCTGCGTTTAGAGATTTTTTGAGATGTTTGGCAATAAAGAAAACTTGTTTGACTATTGCTTTTTCTTCTGGAAAGTAATTTACACAGCCATGTGCCGTGCCATTAAATATTGGATGAATATGGATGAAAGCGCCTATAGGACCAATATTAGCTTCAATTGCACTCAACTGTTGTTGGAGATGCTCTTCAAGAGTGTCTTCTAGAATGATATTTTTGATATTGCTTGGTAGTACCGAATTGCGGGGAATTATTGATTGGGGAAAGCTTAAAACTACGACTTTCCAACCGCGTTGAGTTAATGACTCGGCTAATTGGGAAGTGGTGAGGGAACCATCGTCAGTAATTAAAGCTATATGTCCCTGTGGTAGTGTAAATTCGAGAAAATCGGGTTCGGGAAGGGGTTGCAGTTTAGCCGGATATCTGACAACCCCCCCGATTTCATTTAATGGTTGCTGGCTTGAGTCAGGCTGTAACTTTTTTTTTTCACCTCCAGATAGTTTCTGGAGATACTCTACTATTTGTCCGATTGTGCGTAATTCGCTGATTTCTTCTAAATTATCGGGTTTAGGTAAATCCGGGTACGCTTCTTGTAATGCACCCATGATTTCCACCCGTTTAATAGAGTCAATACCCAAATCCGCTTCCATATCCATATCCATTTCCAGCATTTCGACAGGATAACCTGTCTTCTCGCTGGTTATATCCAGCATGCTTTGACCAAGATTGCTGGTATCAAATGGGACGACAGTTTTTGTCGGAATTGCAACATCTTTATTACTAGGTTCAGCTACTTCCGTTTCAACCTCTGGAGTTTCTAAGGTTGTTTCTGGTGTAGAAACTGTAGAAACTTTATCAGTCATTGGTTGATTAACTTCTGGAATTTCTGTTTCTACTTCAGTGCCAGCAGAAGATTCAGAAGATTCAGTTGAGATAGATTGCAAATACTCTACTATTTCACCAATAGTACGCAGTTCGCTTAATTCTTCCAAGTTATCAGGTTTGGGTAAGTCCGGATACATTTCTTGCAATGCACCCATAATTTCGACTCGTTTGATGGAATCGATTCCCAAATCGGCTTCCATATCCATATCCATCTCTAGCATTTCTACTGGATAACCCGTCTTTTCACTGGTTATAGCTAAGAGATTTGTAGCTAAATCAGACAAGTCTACTTTATGACTAGGAGAGATTTTTTTAAGTACCCGATTTAGCGGTTCACCCAGGGTTACAAACCGCTCCCAGCTCCAGCTGCCCTCATACTGATCGTAGAGATCCTGGGGCTCCCTACCTGTCGCCAGCACCACCAGCGTCGCCGCCAGCCCGTAAAGATCGCTAGTGGCATCCACCGAGCCGGAACTAAACTGTTCGGGGGGTACATAGCCGGACTTGCCAATCCGGGTCTGGTTGGACTCAGCGGACAGCTCCTGCTCCACCGTGGCAGCAATTTGTTTTACACTGCCAAAATCAATCAGGACGGGCAGCCCGTCCTGGTTGCGTAGAATTAGGTTTTCAGGTGAGATATCCCGGTGGATAATCCCCAGCTCGTGAATATACTCCAGCACCGGCAGCAGCTGATACAGCAGCTGGGTAATCTCCGTTTCACTAAAGTGACCGCCGTAGTCCTGGCGTCCTTTCAGCAAACTGCGGTAGGTAGGCCCTTCCACATAGTCCTGGACTAGAAAGAGCTGTCCCCCCTCCCGCACCAGCTCACGAAATTTTGGAATCTGAGGGTGCTCTAGCTGATAGAGCACCTTAGCCTCCCGTTCAGAAAGTTCCTGGGCCTTGGCCAGCAGGTTGGGGTCCTCAATCTGGGGCACAAACTCCTTTAGCACGCAGGACTCTTTATACCGATGTAGGTCTTCGGCTAAATAGGTGCGGCCAAACCCCCCCTCTCCCAGTTCTCGCAATATGTTGTAGCGTGCGCCCAACGGGTGGCCAGGCTCCCAGGGTGTGCTCATGGATAGGCTCCTTCACAGGTGACTGCGTACCCCGGCGTGGTTTACTGGGGGGCTAATTGGTCAGTGTAATAGTTTTTCCTACCTATGCAACCACTCCCACTAGTTTTTCTTATAAACAACCTTTTGCAGGGGTGCTCCAGGGTTGTTTATTCGTTCATATTTTTATAGGTAGCCACAGCCGATGGAGATATGCGGTTGAGGTAGCGAAAAATCCAATATTTAAACACCGTGTCTAAAATGACCGGGAATGTGGCAATAAACAAAAAGATAAAATCGCGGTTGGCCGGAAAACCCAGGTGACGTGATAGGCCCTCCAACAGCACCTCCCAGCCGTGGGGGGAGTGAAATCCCACAAACATATCTGTAAAGAGAATAATAATAAAGGCCTTGGCGCTGTCGCTCAGACCGTAGACAATCTCATCGATAAAGGCTTTGAGGGTGGCAACCTGGCGTTTGCAGGTACTCAACAGCAGCGAAAAGGCCAGCACGGCAAAAATATCCGCAAACACATTTTGGACGGATTCGGCGCTGCGCTCTCGATACTCTTCTTCAATGTCTAAGGCTTTATCTAGCACCCGCTCCTCTAGCTGGGTTTCGCTGAGGGCCGCCACTTTTCCGATGATTACCTCAAACCGCAGTCGCTCTTCAAACTGCTGCAGCTCATGGAGGGCCTCCTCTTCCATCTCATCATTGAGAAACACCTCCGCTTCTGTCGTTTGGCGAACGTAGTTCACCACAGGCGCGACGATAAAGTGCTTGGTCAGCTGTTGGGTCAATAACGGCACAATCACCAGCAGCAATATAAACCGCAGGGCGATTTTAGTCTTGCCCTGGGATTTACGAAAACTCCGCACCACATCAGTTTCGGCCTTGGGGTCGAGATCCTGTTTAACCCGGTCGACCGTGCGTAAAATTGAGCGGGGTAAAACGCTGTTGCGGGCGGCCAACCCCGCTCGACTTTTATCAGATTTGGGGGCTTCATTTTTGGCTCCAGGGGGGCCGGTGTTGCCGGACGTAATCTGGTTTGGCGGAGTATCGTAGCGCTCTAAAATGTCGTCAATAAACCGCAGTTTTTTGAAAATAATAGCGGACTGATCGATCAGGTCAAGGGTGTATTCATCCTGCTGATCGTCGTAGGACTGGACTTCCATCTGCCGCCCCTGGGACAGGCCAGAGCGGGCGGCTTCAAACGCCGCCATGCGCTGTTTGATCAGGGCAATGGTACGCTCAACCTCCCCCTGAATGTAGCGATAGGCACTTTCCCCATAGCTGCCATTGTCCTCGGAGATGGGGTTGCCATTGAAGTAGTCATCTTCAATTTTTTTGATGGTCAAAGCAGCTTCGTAGGCTTGCTCAAGGGATTGGTCAGGCGACTTAAAAAGCCACTGCCCGGCGTTGCGGAAAAATGCCCGAAGCTGCATGGAAATACGTAGGTGCTCAGAATGCCAGAACTATAGTACCAACTTCAAGTGGAGGCCATTCAAGATTCGGCGAATTAGGGAATCTACTGGCACTGTC
>JBCCSG010000090.1:0-23066 GCA_039200565.1 Cyanobacteria bacterium P01_D01_bin.50
CCGACGTAGGATTAAATCTCGGGAGTTGATGTTGATTGTTGCTTGTTCTATGTCGGGGTTAATTGTAGCGCTACGGGTATTGGCTGTAAGTAAGCCTTGATTGTCTAAATTGATGGAGCGAGCATTGATTGTGAGGTTTCCAGAGGTTCCGTTGCCGAGGCTTTCAACTGATACTTCAGCTCCATCCCTTACTTGCAATTCTTGGGTGTTGACTTCTAAATCTCCTGCATCTCCTTTAAGTTCAGACCTACTAAATAAGCCACTAAAAGCTATATCATCAATACTATTAAAACTACCAATTAGTTCTAATTTGTCTGCATTTACAGTTAAATTTCCACTCTTCCCACTACCCCGAGTGGCCGCACTAACCCGTGCTCCATCTCGAATAACCAACTCACTAGTATCAATTATCAAGTTTCCCGCATCCCCTGTAAGTTCAGCCTTAGTAAACAAGCCACTAGGAACAATACCATTAACAGCAGTAGAACTACCAACAAGTTCCACTTTATCTGCATTTACAATTAAATTCCCACCCTTGCGATCGCTAAAAGTACCAGCACTAGCTTGAGATCCACCTTCAATTAGTAATTTTTGAGTATTGAGTACCAAATCTCCTGCTTTACCATTTCCAACTGTGGCACTACTAACTCTTCCCTCCCCTTGAATTAGTAACTCATTTGCATTGATAGTCAAATTTCCTCCATCCCCAGTTGCATTTGGGTTAACTAGAGAATCTATACTACTAAAGAAGAAGCCATCAAAGGAAGCACCAACCACTTCGACTTTATCAGCAGCGATTGTCAAATCTCCACTTTTGCCAGCACTAAATGTGGTTGTACTCACAAATGCTCCATCCTTAACCAGCAATTCACCAGTATTAATAGTCAAATTTCCTGCATCTCCAGTTCCACCGGAATTCGCTTGAGCAGCCAATGAGCTTTCAAAGAGAGTCGCAGTTTTCGCTCCAATGAGTTGCACTTTATTCGCATTAACAGTTAAGTTTCCTCCTTTGCCATCACCACGGGTGCCAGTAGTTGCTGTTGCTCCATTTTCAATTAGTAAGTCTTTTGTATTAATATCTAAATTTCCCCCATTCCCAGTTGCATTGGGAGAAACAAAAACAAATAATCCTGACACATCGTCAGTTATCTCTAACAACTCACTGACATTAACAACAATTCCTCCACCAGATTTAGCTCCTAAAGTCGAAGAGTCTATGCGAGTGCCACCACTCACACTTACCCTCTTACCATTAATTTGTATATCACCCGCACCTTCACCACTAGCATCCACTGCTGACTGTTGGGTTAATTCAATATTTCCCAAATTTCCTGCATTTTCATAACCAAGGGAAAAACCTTTATTTACAGGAGTAATATCAACTTTACCTTTCCCCGCAACACTTCCTAATTCTATTCTCCCCCCTGCTGTTTTCAGAGTCGCAGCTTCTAAATTGATATTACCACCCACTAGCGCTAGAGTTGCATCGGAATCAAGCCTTAAAGCTTCTGTGGTATCAATGATTTCCGATGTTCTTCTTCTACCTTCACCGTTACCTTTAACTTGAATCGAACCGGGATTTTCCCCTAATTGCAAACCCAGGGGAACATTAATAGTTAACAAAGATGCAGATGTGGGATTTGTAGCGCTAAACTCAAAACCATTTTCAAATAATAAACTCTCAGCAGTACTCCCTACAAATGAACCGCCAATATCCAACCGAGCATTTTCACCAAATACAATGCCATTGGGATTAATCAAAAACAAATTCGCTGCACCCTTAGTACTAATTAATCCGTTTATTTCAGAAATCGATTTCCCGGTAACGCGAGTCATAATGTTTTGAATGTTAACCGCATTATCAAAAAATGCTTCTGTATTATTAGGTACTCCAAACTCTTTAAAACTATGAAAAAGATTACTCCCTGCTTGAGTTCCACCTTGAATAGTTATTCTATTTCCTTGGTTTTGAATGCTGGAATTATTGGGTAAAGTGGTATCGGGGGTAATTTGAGCAACAACACTATCTGTTTTGAATACTATAGAATTGATTGCCGCAATATAAATTAAAAATTGTAAATACCACAAACGCATCAAAATATTTTCAATTTTTTTTAAATATTTCATTTTTATTCACGGTAAATTTGACAGTATTGATGGGTTTCTTAACCCAACGGGAATCCTTGGGAATAATTATTAGGAATCGCCGCAACTCGCCGCATTTCGTTGTGGGGGCACGTGACGGGAGCCCATTAAAATTTTTTAAAAGAAAAATTTTTAATGAGAGCCCTGTGACACTTCGACTAATTTTTAAGGTGATAACAAGGCTTGTGGTGTCACGCACTAACAGAGTATTGTGACACTTGCCTAAGTCTGGCATTAATTAAAACTCTTTCACAGTTAAAGAAGCAATTTATTGTTTGAAATCGTAATATTCAACAATTGGTGTTCTAGCAATATTTCCCAAGTCAATAACTTTTAATAATTCAATCCAATCTCGTTGAATAATTGCATTATCTGAATTTTGATGGTGGAGTTCACCTAAACTATGTAAGGTATCAACCCAATGTTGATTCGCAGCAAAAACTTTATAATCATTTGGTTGCTCCTCTAACTGACTTGTTAATTCTGGTGTTTTGGCAACTCGTTTAAAAGTAGCGTCAACATAAGAGTAGCTTGGAGATTTCTCTGGATTTCCACAAAACACTTTAAAGTACCAGCGATAATTTATTCCCTCCTTGAAAGCGTATTGAGGAAGTTTAGGTAGACTAACACCAATAAAACCAGATTGAGTTGGTAATGCTAATTTTTGTCGGAAAATATTTGTTTTGGGATTATCTTCTTTTGAGTTACTGGATACTTTCTGTAAGATAAATTCACCATATTCTATAGTATTTGGTACATCGGGAAAGTAAACCCAAAAAGTTGCATGTTCAGAAGTTGTAGAAGTTAAAAAAGATTTTCCTTCTTTGCCTGGTACTATGGCTGTCAGATTTGTTAATGCTTGAGGACATTCTGGAGCACTTGCAACACCTTTACGACGACCTAGGGGTTGATCGGGATCTGCTAATTCTGGTATTTGTAAGGATGAAAAAGGCGTTTTTTTTACTATGCCTGGGGTTGAATCTGTTGGTTTTGCTTGAATTTGTTGTGGGTTAATTATAAGATTTATCAGTAATAAAGGTAGGAAGAAAGTTTTTTTTTGTGTAATTTTCATGGGAGTACTTTAAACTCAGAGGACGCGAAGGAAGAGAAGAGGTTATTCTTAGTAGGTTAGCGTTGAAAATAGTAATAGGGAATAGTAAGTAGGGAATATGGTATCCAAGCTGCTTGCATAAAGATTATGTAACATATTCCCAACAAAATTAAAAGTGATGTTGCAATGCCAATTCCTAATAATAGTTTCTTTAGTCAAATCTTGCACCTTGCGAATAATTTACTACAAAATATATTCAATCATTAAACGAACGAAGAGCCGAAGTTGGAAGAGCCGAAGTTGTTTGGAATTGAGATGGGGATTTAAACCCCAATTCATTGACGCAGAGCGTGGGGCGTATCCTTCACCGTATGACATATTTAGAGGTGAAAAATATTACTAATTATAAACCATCAAATTTTTAGTCCATTTTAATGGACTTTTGCTATTAGACTGGGACTTGCAGTCCCAGACGGTTAAAAAGTCATTCGGATAAATAGTAATGATTTTTACAATAGTTTTCGATCGTGCAAGATATGAATTAATATACCAAGCTAAAAATTACCCAATAAGTGCAGCAAGTTATTATATCATGTCTGGTTAAACTAGCCCAAACTATAAGGTCTGTAGAGACGGCGTGCACAGTGCAACGTCTCAAAATCTTGATTCATACCCGGATTCAGCAACGCCAGATTTCATATAATAGATAATAAATCAGAGGGGTGACATGGAAGCGAGAAAGTCGGCTGATGAAGTTACCCTAAATCACCATTGTCTTATCTACCACAAATTTCTTCGTGAATGAATAAATATCGCAATTCGCTAGCTTTTTAAACAGAGGTTAATAAACCACAACGGCGGGTTAATTGGTAATTAATAACCGATTTAATTATCTTTACTGCTCGCAAATGGTTTACCTGTACTGGCTTCTTTAGCTTGCTTAGTAGTTTGCAAATTGTATCGCTCTAAAGAATAACCAAACCAAACGACGGTACCACCAAATACTACAGTTAAACCAACCAAAACACTTATAAGTATTCTAACTTGCGATCGCAAATATCTGACTTCACGAGTTTGGTTTTCTAATTGTACGAGAGAATCTGTTTTCACCCTGTGTAATTCAGAAACCAACTCTGGTTCTAATTTAGCTTCTTGTTTAACTCTTACGGTGGGTTCAAAAGCAACTTTTCTGCGAAGCCAGTTGACAATTAATTGAGGACAATTCTTTTTATACCAGCGCCATGCAATAATTCTAAATGCTGGTTTGGATACCCGTGCAATCAATTTTAAGCCGCCTTTGAGGCTACGAGAACGAAACTTTTGGTCGATCAGGTTAACTGAAGCTATATCATAAAGAGAATCTATGATGAGTTTGATCGAAGTTTCTTCTCTATATGATAGACTTTCCAACAAGAGAAGAATTTCATGAATTTTTTCTTCTTTTTTCTTGTCTAACGGTACTTGTGTGGGA
Organism: Cyanobacteria bacterium P01_D01_bin.50; assembly: GCA_039200565.1. Taxonomy (GTDB): domain Bacteria; phylum Cyanobacteriota; class Cyanobacteriia; order Cyanobacteriales; family Nostocaceae; genus Rivularia. The sequence goes on from JBCCSG010000090.1 coordinate 4,668, forward strand.
TCATCCGCTTCTTGTGTTTGGGTTTGCATGGTGTTGTTGCTGGCAGCAGTGAGCTTCTTAAATCGCTGTGTTACGGCAATTTTTTCATGAATGAGCGGGAGGAAGCAAGTTTAACTTTTCTAAATTAAGAAATTTAAATCGGACTGCTTAAATAGTTAAAAATTTTCACTTTTACTCTATTCGTGTTGTATTTTATCTAAAAAGGAAAAATTATCAAAATTAAGTAAAAATTACTATAATATCAAGTACCTATTTTTACTTATATAGTTTTTGATTGTCAAGTATACATTATATTCCCTTTCCACTGTAAAATTACTAGTATAAATTTCTGCCTATCTATAATATAAAGTTAGGTTAATTACCTACCATAAGGTTCAGAATAAAAAAATTGTTTTTACCTATTACCTATTGCCCATTGCCATCCCTCACAGATATGATAAGTGCTTAACCGGACATGACATAACATCTTTTACTATCTCCGTCAATCTCAATTCGTTAGTATTCTCACATAAGAGAAGTTCCGAAAGGCAAGTTTCACTGTTAAATAACTGTAAACTTTATAAACCTAAAGTTTCTATCACCTCTAGAATAATGTAATTTTATCTTCAGAAGTAGATTTTTGGCGCAGGGCGCGAACGAGAAGTGCATGGGCGAGGGGCTTATCGCAAGCAAGAAAAAGGTTTCCCCATAGGATTTTTTAGAAGAAAAAATTCCTACGGGTGCCTGTGATAAATGATTTTACTTCCCTATGTATTAACCAACAAAGCGACGGGGAAATGTTGGAGTATATCGCGTACCCAAAGTGCATCTTCACCTTCTACTTGTTGTCCTGTAAAAACATCTTGCCATAAAGGAGTTGAATCACTTGGGGGAACAATGCGAGTTTCTTGCCAAACTTGCTCGCCGAAGGGATATTCGTCTATTTCGACTAAAGAAGTAAATAAACGTGGTGCAATTACAATTATTTTCTGTTCTCCCAATTCTCTGCTGAATCCTACTACATGGGATTTTAAGCTTCCGACTATTGTTAGTTTTTCGTAGGTTCCACGTTGAAATAAGTCTAAGTATTCTCGCCGTACTTGCAAAGTTTTGTAAATTAAGAACAGTTTGATTTTTGCGTCTTCAGGAGTTTCTCGGATCTGTGCAATATAATCGAGTAGATCTGCTTGGGTTTTAGATTTAATTTCTTCAAGATATTTTTGTCGTTTCTCAAAGTCTACCGTACGGCGGTTATCTGGATCTACCAAACTCAAATCCCAAAGTTCGCTTCCTTGGTAAATATCTGGAAGCCCTGGTACGGTAAGTTTGAGTAATGTTTGTGAAAGAGAATTTAAGATGCCGTAATACTGAATTTTTTCTTGAAAAGGACGGAAAACCTGTAAAAATTGATTGTCTTGGCTATCCTTCAAAACTCTGTCGGCAAAATTTGTAAAGCCATCTTCGTAGTCGCTATCATTTTTGAGCCACGCAGTGTGGACTTTTGCTTCTCGAATTGCTTTGATAATATATTCTTTGATCCGCTCTACAAAAGTGGGATATTCTTCTTTACTGAAAGGAAAAGCACCGATAAGGGTTTGATAGAACAAATATTCATCGTTAAAAGTCGGTATATCTCTTCCGCCGACGTAATCTTTATGAGGTGCGTTAATTTCGCGCCACTGTTTCAAATTTTTCTCCCACAGTTCGGGAATCTCTGATAAAACATTAATTCTAGCTCTTACATCTTCCCCGCGTTTGGTATCGTGGGTAGATGTGGTATTCATAGTGTGGGGCCAATTTGCGCTGCGATTGGCATTGTAATTGTGAAAGTCTTCTAGAGATACACCAAAATGAGCCGGGTGGGAACCAACTTCATTAAGTGAAACCAACCTGTTGTATACATAAAGTACGGTATCTTCTACACCTTTGGCCATTAAAGGGCCAGTAAATTGCTGTAATCTCATTAGGAAACGCAACCATTCTTCTCTATCTTCTTCTGTAAGATGTTCGTCAAACTCTAACAGAAGGAATTTTTCAATAAAGTTGAGTTCGTTAAGGAAGTTAGGAATATTCTTTTTGGCTTGAGTCATTACTTGCTCAATATATTCCCGATCGGCCGAACTTGCTCCTCCACTGTTAATATATGTGCGATAAACCGGAAATACGGCCAAAATTTCCACCATAGCGGATTTTAAACCGTACATTGTGAAATCGCTAGCATAACGGTAGCGGCCGGATATTGTCTTGAAAAGGTGAGCTAAGTTATCAATATCTCCTGCTAAATGTTTGGAAATGATTAATCTTTTGTTCCGATCTATTAATTCTTCACAATCAACTGCTTTACCAATAAAACGATGGTATATGTCATCAAATTGCTCTTCGTTTAATTGGTCGCATAAAATACCATTGAGTTGGTTAAGGAAATCGTATCCTGTAGTTCCTTGAATTGGCCAAGGTATCGGTAATTCTTCTTGAGGTTCGAGAATTTTTTCTACAATCAAGTAAATTTCCGGTGCTTTTTCTCGTAGTCGATTTAGGTATTGGGCTGGATCGTATAAACCATCTATATGATCGATTCGCAATCCATCAATTTGACCTTCTTCAACTAATTGAAAAATCAGAGAATGAGTAGTTTCAAAAACTTGTTTGTCTTCAATGCGAAGGGATATTAAATCATTAACTGTAAAAAAGCGTCTGTAATTCAGTTCTTCATTCCCAACTTTCCAATAAGCAAGACGGAAAAACTGCTCTGTTAATAGATTTTCTAATAGATCGAAGCTTTCGGGTTTTCCAGGTTCTCCGTTAAAAGTACTAATATTTTCTTCAATATACTCTTTAACTTGCTTGGAATCATTCCATAATTCCCATAACATTCGTTTGATGAAGTTGATTTGTATTTCTCTTTCTCGTCCTTCTTCACCAGATGGGATGTATTTTAATGTATAAAGAACGCCTAGAAGTTTGACAAAGGCAGGATTGTCTCTACCAAGTTTTTCTTCTAAGCGCCCTAAATTGTATGTCAAAACTTGATTGTAAGATTCAATGCGAATTGGAAATTTATGAGAATAATAATTAATGCTTAAACCATTTTTCTCGTACTGAATTTGTAATTCACCATTTTCGAGACAATCACCGCAAAATCTTCCTAAAAAAGGTGCTAATACTTTACTATTATTTTCTGAATAATGATGATTCCAATCAATATCAAAAAAATCTCTATACTTAGAATCAGCACCATTTTCTAATACATCCATCAGCATCTCATTTTGGCTATCAAAAGCCATATGATTGGGGACAATATCTTGAATCCATCTGATATTTAACTGCTGAAGATGTGCGACTAGTTCTTCAAATTTTTCTACTCCTCCTAATTCTGGGTCAATTTGACGAGGATTTACCGCATCATAACCGTGAGTACTACCTTTTCTAGAGGTAAGAATTGGAGAAGCATATAAATGAGAAATACCTAACTGTTCTAAATAAGAAGCTATGGTTTCTACTGCTGCAAAACCAAAGCTGGGAGTAAATTGAATCCGATATGTTGCTAAAGGTATTTGCATCATGGCAATTTTAGTTGTTACTTGTTAGTTGTTGGGAACTCGCGGAGCTAGTTGTTAGTAACACCGGAGTTTTGAATTACGGCGAGTTTTCGCACCCTCTTCTTTTTTTTTCTATCTCTTTATCCTATAGCAATGCTGTTTGCTGCTTACTGGTTGCTGTAAATCACAACACTGTAAGGATTGAAAATCATTGTTGAGTTAGTTGTTCCATCAAGCTTCTCTGGTAGTTGAGAACCTTTTCCTGCCCAAGTTTGTTCGCCTGAATCAAGTATTTTTTTCCAAGTACCACTAAGTATATTTTCTGTTATCTTAGCAGTTTCCGTACCAAAGTTAAGCCAGGAAATAATTTTACTGTCTCCATCGTATCTGTGGATGCGTAGTATTTTTTCTGTTTCAAGTACTTGTGTTTCTAGTTGATTTCTATCTAATTTTGCTAAGGCTGGAATATCTCTTCGCATTTGCAGTAGTTTTTGGTGAAACAACCACAGGGTACGATGCTCTCCACTAGTACGCTTCTCCCAATTCAATTGGGATTTTTTCAGTGTTTCTTCTGCTTGGGGATCTGGTGCTTCTCTTCCATCCTCCGAGTGAAATGCAGCAAATTCGGCTTTTCTACCTTTTCTAACTGCTTCGATTAAATCGCGATCGCCATGACTGACAAAGTAAAGAAATGGTGCAGTTTCGCCATATTCTTCACCCATAAATAACATCGGAATGTAAGGTGAGAGTAACAGCGCTGCTGCTGTCAGTTTCAAAGCTTCAAAGGATATCAAATTAGATAGTCTATCCCCTAACATTCGATTCCCTACCTGATCGTGGTTTTGGGAACATACAACAAACTGATTCGTTGCGCAATCGTCCGGTTCTTCTCCGTGATATCTACGTCGATGTTCTGAGTAATCCCACGTATAAACAAATCCCTGACGATAGGCTTTTGCTAACTGTTCTAATTTACCAAAATCCTGATAATAACCATTATTTTCCCCGGTAAGTACTGTATGTAAGGCATGATGAAAATCATCGCTCCACTGAGCATCCATACCGTACCCCCCAACTTTTGGAGAACGAATAATACGCGGATCGTTGAGATCGCTTTCCGCAATTAAATAAAATTGACGACTCTTTTTTTGCTCTAAAGAAAGTACAGCTTCGGCCATTTCTGCCAAAATATGCTTTGCACCAAAGTCGTAAATAGCATGAACGGCATCCAAACGTAATCCGTCTAAATGGTAATTTTCCAACCAATATAAAACGTTTTCTACAAAGTAGTTTCGCACTCCATCGCTATAGGCTCCATCAAAATTAACGGCGCTACCCCAGGGTGTCTTGTAATTATCTGTGAAATAAGTTCCATATCCCCACAAATAATTTCCTTCTGGTCCGAGGTGGTTGTAAACTACATCTAAAATTACTGCTATACCGTTCTGATGGCAGGCATCAACAAGTTTCTTTAAACCATCAACACCGCCATAGGAATTTTGTACGGCGTATGGAAATACTCCATCGTAACCCCAGTTCCGACTTCCAGGAAACTGAGCTACTGGCATGATTTCAATAGTATTAATCCCCAATTCTCTCAGTTCGGAGATTCGGGGAATAATAGATTCAAACGTTCCTTCTTCGGTAAAGGTTCCTACGTGTAACTCGTAGATAACCATTTTTTCCAAAGCAACTCCCTGCCATACCTTATCATTCCATTTAAAGCTGCTGTGGTCAACTATTTCTGAAGCGCCGTGAACGCCTTGCGGTTGAGAATTAGAAGCTGGATCGGCTCTATCTGTTTCACCATCGAGTTGGTAATAATACAGAGTACCGGGTTTTATATCTGCAATCGAACCGTGCCAGTAACCCCGTTGGTCCTTTTCCAGAGCTACAATTCGATCTTGGGGATCGACTAAGTGAACTGCAACTTTCTCTACTAGAGGTGCCCAGAGAGTAAAGTTGCAAGTATTGTTTGAATATTGAGAGCCGATATGCATGGTTAGTTGTTGGTGGTTGGTGGTTAGTTGTTAGTTGTTAATCTGTTTACTCATCATCGTATTCTTGTGTTGCTCTACCAAGTCTCTGAAGTATGACAATGCAACGGGCTTCTACTTTGATCGGTTTATCTTGGATATAGCGTTTACCACGTTGAACGAAGCGAGGCTTAGTAGTGTCGAGAATAGTTACCCACTCCCATTCGTGCAATTGAGTTGGAATAGTAAATTCCAACATTTCGTAATGAGCGTTTAATAAAATTAAGAAATTTTCATCAATGATGCGTTCGCCTCTAGGCCCCGGAGAGGCTATTCCTTCACCGTTGAGGAAGATTTCAATCGCTTTAGCAAAACCGCTATTCCATTGTTCTTCTGTCATTTTACCGCCATCGGGGTTAAACCAAGAAATGTCGGTTACTTCAGTACCGCGAATTGCTCTTCCTTGGAACCACTTACGTCTCTTAAATACTGGATGTCGGCGACGAAAATCAATTAATTGCCGGGTAAAGTCGAGTAAATTCTCGTTTTCTTCTTGTAAATCCCAATCAAGCCAGGAAATCTCGTTATCTTGACAGTAAGGATTGTTATTTCCTCTTTGAGTTCGTCCCATTTCGTCTCCCATAACTATCATGGGTACGCCTTGGGAAAGCAGTAGTGTAACTAAAAAGTTGCGTCGCTGTTTTTTACGCAGCTTCTCAATCGAAGCGTCTTCTATTTCTCCTTCTCTACCGCAATTCCACGAACGATTGTGACTTTCTCCATCGCGGTTTTCTTCACCGTTGGCTTCGTTGTGTTTTTCGTTATAACTAACTAAGTCATTCAACGTAAAACCATCGTGAGCGGTAATAAAATTGATACTAGCGCTGGGGCTGCGTCCGTTACACTCATAAAGGTCGGAACTACCTGTAAACCGATAAGCGAATTCTGCTAAACGACTGTCTTCTCCACGCCAGAAGTCTCGCACTGTATCCCGATATTTGCCATTCCACTCAGACCATAATAAGGGAAATTCACCTACTTGGTATCCTCCTTCTCCTACATCCCAAGGCTCGGCTATTAACTTGACATCTGCTAAAACTGGGTCCTGGTGAATAATATCAAAAAATGCTGCTAGCTTGTCTACTGCGTATAATTCTCTAGCTAAAGCTGAAGCTAAGTCAAATCTAAAACCATCTACGTGACATTCCAACACCCAATACCGCAAACTGTCCATAATCAACTTCAGTACTTGAGGATGGCGCACGTTAAGGGAATTACCGCAACCAGTAAAGTCCATGTAATAACGTAGATCGCCGTCTACTAAACGGTAGTAGGAAGCATTGTCAATACCACGCAAAGATACAGTCGGTCCCATGTGGTTTCCTTCACCTGTATGGTTATAAACCACATCGAGAATGACTTCTATGCCTGCTTGATGTAGGCGCTTGACCATGTGCTTAAATTCTTTTAGCTGCTGTCCTAAACCACCGCTAGCGCTGTAACCGGAATAAGGAGCCAAGTAGCAGATTGAATCGTAACCCCAATAGTTTTTCATTCCCTGACTAACTAGATGCCCTGGATGGGATAAAAAGTGATGAATGGGCATCAATTCTACCGCCGTTACACCCAAAGACTGGAGATGAGAAATCGCTGCAGGGTGGGCAAGTCCGGCATATGTCCCCCGTAGTTTTGCGGGTATTTCTTCATGTAGTTTAGTAAAACCTTTGACGTGAGTTTCGTAGATGATCGTTTCATGCCAAGGGGTGTCTAAAAGTTCATCACCTTCCCAGTCAAAGCTATTATCTACAACTACTGATTTGGGTATCAACTGTGCATCATTTAGGTCGGAAAATCCCAAATCATCTTTGGGATCGTCCCAACGATACCCAAAAATTTCTTCACCAAAACCGATATCTCCATCAATTGCTTTAGCATAGGGGTCAATTAATAATTTATTCGCATTAAACCGGTGTCCTTCGTGGGGAGCAAAAGGACCGTGTACTCTAAACCCATAACGCTGTCCGGGTCCAATGGAAGGTACGTAGCCATGCCAGGTAAAATTACTAACTTCTCTCAAAGCTAATCGAGTTTCTCGTCCTTCTTTATCGAACAAGCATAATTCTACTGCCGTCGCGTTTTCTGAGAATAAAGCGAAATTAGTACCCTTGCCATCCCAGTTAGCGCCTAAAGGATAGGGTTTACCCGGCCATAGTGAGAGGTACATATCCTAAGTGCTCCTAATAAAAATAAATAATTCTGTAATACCAACAAATATTGATCAAATATTAAATCCTCTGGGATCTTTTTCAGCCTACTTGTGGAGTGAATTCTTTTTTATACCTGTAGAGAGATGCAATCATTAGTCAAAGGTAAAAGGTAAAGGATAAGGGGTAGGAAGGGGGTAGAGGGTAAAAAGTTAAGATTTATGAGCCATGAGTTATAAGTTATGAAATCCTAACTTCCTACAGAAAGCCACCTAATACCTATTACCTATTACCTATTACCTCTTTTTATGCTGTTTCTAGCAGTTCTAAAATACGGTACATGGGGACTTCTACCCAGTTGGGACGATTTTTAAGTTCGTGTTCTAGTTCGATGATGACTTTTTCTAATATGAATCCATCTAAAAGAAGCTGTAGTTCTGATGGTTCAGAAGGTAGGAATGGTGCGCCTTTTGCGGTTGCAAAGTAGGATTTTAAGAAGGCAATACTAGACCAATAGTAGAAAAACTGCGCCCATTGTTCCATTAATGGTAGGTCATCTGGAAGAATTATGCCGCTTTCTTTTTCGTTGCGCAAAGCGATGCGACTCGAATAGTAAAATGACTCTATCATTCCGGCGACATCGCGCAGGGGGGAGCGTTTCATACGTCGTTCGCTTAATGGACGGGTTTGATCGCCTTCAAAGTCGATAATGATAAAGTCTTTACCGGTGTATAGGGTTTCGTTAAGGCATAAATTACCGTGAGTGCGGGTTCGCATAGCGGTAATTTTTTGATTGAGTATTGATTTGAGTCGAGCTAATATCATTTCCCGATTGTTCAATACTAACTGTGCTACGGGTTGAAGTTCGCTCGGTAGCTGTATTAAGTGCTTTTTCAACAGCAGCAATACTTGTCCTGCTTGATTCCGCATGTATTGGTAAATCGAGCGCTGGTAAAAGGAGGTAAATGGCTCTGGGGCAAAGTTGGGATCTTCATCATCGGATGCTAATGCTAAGTGTATTTCGGCTGTACGTTCGCCTAATAGTTGAGCATTCTGCAAATACGAGCCAAGCATTTCCTGGGCGATTCTGGGAATTTTAGTTTTTAATGCTGCTGTTAGTAAAGAAGATGGTAAATCAATATCGGCGATCGCATCTATTTGTCTTACCTGAACTCGTTCAAAAAAGTCCCGCAGACTATCAATGCTATATGACCAACCATCCCTGATATCGGGAATAAATTTTTGTATCATTCCCAAGGTCATGGTTTCAAAGCCTTTACGGCTGTAGTTCAAGCTACCAGCAACGGGAGCGAAGTTTTCTGCACCTGGCAATCCTGTTGTTGCTGATGTGTGAGTGAGAAACTGACCCACTTCTAAATCGGGGTTGATGCCTTCTCCTACTACCTTGCGGAATAATTTACACATCAGGCGATCTCCGTACACTACGCAGGTATTTTTCTGCTCTCCACGTAACATGTGAGCTTCTAAATGTACTTTCAGTGCGTAGTTAGAACCGGCACCAGCTAATTCAGTAAAATCTTGGCTGGCTTCTGCGACGAGTTCGCCCGCCATACCTTTATAAGTCTTTTTGTTGGCAATTGCTTCGAGAGGGAAGTTGAGAAAGTCTTTGTCTGCAAGAGCATCAAATAACACTCCTATTTGTTTTTTGGCACGTATTTCAATATGGGCTACAATCTCTTCGTACTCGGAACTAAAACGTTCGTTATTAATGCCTTTGGGTTCGTAAGCTAGGGGTAATACGTAGGTTTCTGGGTCGCCTTCGGTATAATCTAGTTGTACTAAAACAATGGCTGCTTCTAGGGAGCGGAATTCAATGGGAATTGCCTCAATCACGTGAGAGGACTGAATTACCCGACTTTTAGCGTCAAACCAATTGCAAGAGCACATGAAATCTGGCAAAATTTCTTCTAATGCTGATTTTGCTTCAGGTTTGGTAAAAATATTATGCCAGTTGTCGGTGACCACTAAATTCGGTATTTGTTCTTGAGGCCTGACTGCACAGGAAATATTTGTTTGAACTTGCAGGGTAAACCAGTAAAATGCATGAGGGGCTAAACTCATGAAGTAAGGTGAATCGTCAATTGGTGGAAATGTGGTACGTCCAAAGATTTCTACTGGAGTCATACCGTCAAATGCTGATAAATCCAACTCTACTGTCTGCACGAAGCGGGATAAGTTGGTGACAACCAGAATATGCTCTCCGTTGTAAGTACGAGTAAATGCCAAAACTTTACGATTTTCTGGATAAAGTAACTCAAAAGTACCTCTACCAAAAGCCTGAAAGCGGCTGCGAGTTGCAATCAAACGTTTCATCCACCACCATAGTGAATTACGGTTTTCTCGCTGAGCTTCAACGTTTACTGCCTCGAAGTGGTATTCCGGATCGATAATTACTGGAGCATATAACTTATGGGGATTGCAACGACTGAAACCACCATTGCGATCGGCACTCCACTGCATGGGAGTCCGTACGCCGTTGCGATCGCCTAAGTAAATATTGTCCCCCATGTTGATTTCATCGCCGTAGTACATTACTGGGGTTCCGGGTAATGACATCAACAACGCGTTCATTACTTCTATACGCCGTCGATTATTCCCCATTAACGGCCCCAAACGGCGACGAATACCCAAATTCAACCTTGCTTGATGGTCTTGTGCGTAAACGCGGTACATATAATCCCGATCTTCGTCGCTGACCATTTCTAAAGTCAACTCGTCGTGATTCCGCAAAAATAATGCCCACTGACAGTTATTGGGAATCGCCGGCGTTTGTTGCAAAATATCGATAATCGGGAAACTATCTTCCATTTGCAGTGCCATAAACAAACGCGGCATTAAGGGGAAATGAAAGTTCATGTGACATTCATCTCCACCGCTGTAATACTCTACAGCATCTTCTGGCCACTGGTTGGCTTCAGCTAGCAGTAAACGATTAGGAAATTTATCGTCAATGTGTTTGCGTAATTTCTTCAAAAAGGCATGAGTTTCCGGGAGGTTTTCGCAGTTGCTGCCTTCGCGTTCGTATAGATACGGTACGGCATCTAACCGCAACCCATCTACACCCATGGCCAACCAAAAATCTACCACCTCAAACAGCGCTTCCTGCATTTGAGGACTTTCAAAATTCAAATCCGGCTGGTGAGAATAAAAGCGATGCCAATAATAAGCTTTGGCAACGGGATCCCAAGTCCAGTTAGAAGTTTCAAAATCCTTAAAGATAATCCGTGCTTCGGAATACTCCTCGGCAGTTTCACTCCAAACATAAAAATCTCGTTCTGGACTCCCTACAGGTGCTTTACGGGCTCGCTGAAACCAGGGATGTTGGTCGGAAGTATGATTGACAATTAACTCAATTATTACCCTGATGCCTCTTTGGTGGGCAGCACTTAAGAAAGCTTTGAAATCGTCTAAATTACCATAAATTGGATTAACGCTAGTATAGTCGGCGATATCATAGCCATCATCTCTCAAAGGGGAGGGGAAAAAAGGCAGCACCCAAACTGCCGTTACTCCTAAGTCTTGTAGATAATCTAATTTTTCTGTTAATCCCCCAAAATCGCCGATACCATCGCCATTGCTATCAGCAAAAGCTCGTACCGGTACTTCATAGATGACTGCATCTTTAAACCAAAGGGGATCGTCTTTCAATAATGGATTTTGCATAATTTTTACTGCATTATTTGTCATAAGCTATTTTATTACTATAAGAAGTTAATGACTGGTGAATTATTGACGGTTTATTATTCTTTTAGTTTATCGAGGTTATTTTATGAGTTTTGAAAGAGCAAGTGGAGTTCTACTCCATCCTACTAGTTTGCCAAGTCAATTTGGTATTGGTGATTTAGGTGAATCGGCTTATAAATTTGTCGATTTTCTTGTTTCAAGCGGTCAAAAGTTGTGGCAAATTCTACCTTTAGGACCGACTGGTTACGAACATTCTCCCTATACGATGAATTTTAGTGCTTTTGCAGGAAATCCCTTGATGATTTCCCTAGAAATGTTGCTAGAAGAGGGTTTGCTAACTAAGGAAGAATTAATTCCCTTAGAAAAAACTGAATCTAATCTTCAGAGAGTTGACTTTTATGCAGTCATTCCTCATAAGACAAAAATTCTTCAACAAGCTTATCAACGCTTCCAAAAATCTTTAGCAAAAAATGCTAATTGGGAGTTTGAAAATTTTTGTAAAGAACAAGCTTCTTGGTTGGATGATTATGTTTTATTTATGGCACTATTAGAAGCCAATGATTATAAAGCTTGGAACTTTTGGGATCGTGCTGTAGCTCGTCGCGAACAAAATGCGTTAGAAGCTCAGAGAGATAAATTGAAAGATGCGATTTCTTACCACAAATTTTTGCAATTTAAATTTTTTCAACAGTGGAAAAAAATCCGCACCTACGCTAACGATCGCAACATCAAAATAGTTGGCGATATTTCAATTTATGTTTGTCATAATAGTGCTGATGTATGGGCAAATCCAGAAATATTTCAACTGGATTCCCAAACTCTTGAATCAGCCTACATCGCCGGAGTACCACCCGACTACTTTAGCGCTACCGGGCAACTTTGGGGTAATCCCGTTTATGATTGGGACAAATTAGAAGAAACTAATTTTTCTTGGTGGATAGAACGTTTTCGTGCAACATTAGAATATGTAGATATCGTTCGTATCGACCATTTTCGAGGATTTGAAGCTTATTGGCGAGTACCTGCAGGAGAGGAAACTGCTATCAACGGTGAATGGGTAAAAGGACCAGATAAAAAATTCTTTGAAATTTTAGGTTCCACTTTAGGTAGTTTACCTGTAATGGCGGAAGATTTGGGAATTATTACCCCCGAAGTGGAAGAATTACGAGACACGTTTAATTTCCCCGGAATGCGTATCTTGCAATTCGCCTTTGGTGGTGAAGCTGATAACCCTTATTTACCCCATAACTACATTCAAAATTGTGTCGTATATCCGGGTACCCACGATAATGACACAACCATTGGCTGGTGGAATCAAGCCGGAAAGGAAGAAAAGCTACACGTCGCTAAATATTTGGGTTATTCCTCACCTGAGGAAGTCAAAGAAATCAACTGGGAATTTATTCGCATGGCGTTGTCTTCAGTTGGAGACTTAGCCATTCTTTCAGTGCAAGATTTCTTAGACTTAGACAGCGATGGTAGAATGAACGATCCCAGCGTTAGTGCCGGAAATTGGCGTTGGCGCTATCAAAATTCTGAACAACTCACCCCTGAATTAAGTCGGCGATTGTTGGAGATGACTCGGCTTTATCGAAGGTAAAATCTTCGCTCACGGAGTTAGGAGTTAGGAGTGAAGAGTTAGGAGTTAGGAGTTGGGAGTTAGGAGTTAGGAGTTAGGAGTGAAGAGTTAGGAGTGAAGAGTTAGGGATTATCTAAAACGCAATAATCTAGAGACGTTGCATTGCAACGTCTTTTTTTTGTGATGTTTTAAATGGATTCCCATTATATTCTTAGTTTTGACTTTTGACTTTTGACTTCCGCAAAGCGGATAAACGGTATCTTATGTAACTAAAATCTCAGCATTGTTAGGGATTATTAAAATTACGAGAACACTATTAAATAAAACTTATACAAGAAAAAGTTTTACATATATACTTTGTGTAAGAGAGCATTCAGAAATACTTATTAATAATTGTTGCGCAAGCTTGATTTAGTTGCTAAGGTGTGTGTGACGACGATTAGATAAATTCGTGTCCGGGGGGATTATGCAATCGATCGCTATATCTGCAACTGAGAATTGTCACAAATATTGCTTTTGAAATCCAAATACCGCAGAAATCTGACTATATATTGCAAAGACTTTGATTAGGCTAGAAAAATAGGCTATAAACAGCTTTTTTCTATAGCTGTGAATACATTTAATACATTTCAATTGGACTAATTTGTTCTATTTCTATTATTCCGTTGATATGTAGATAAATCCCTATATAGACATATCGGCAAGAATAATATTACTGTAAAAACCAATATGTGGAGGTGAGAAATGAATATTGAGAATAAGACTGCTTTAATTACTGGAGCTTCCCGTGGTATTGGGCGTGCTATAGCCTTAGAGTTGGCACGACAGAAAGTGAAAAGATTGATATTGATTGCACGCTCGCGAGACAAATTAGCAGAAGTTGCCTTACAAGTTGAAGCGATGGGTGTCGAAGCCGTAATTATGCCGTTAGATTTGAAAAAGCCAGTGTTTGTAAACATTGCTGTTGCTCAACTTTGGCGGAGTTATGGTCCAATAAATATGTTGGTGAATTGTGCTGGTGTAGCTCATCAAAAATCATTTTTGAAAACGAAGTTACCTCAAGTACAAGAAGAATTGTCTCTGAATTTCATGGGAACATACACCATGACTCATATGGTGGCGCGACGGATGGTAAAACGCAACCAAGGAACGATAGTTAATGTATCGAGTTTAATGGGGAAAGTTGCAGCACCAACAATGGCGACTTATTCAGCAACTAAGTTTGCAATCTTAGGATTTACGGATGCTTTGCGTCGTGAGTTAGCACCACATAACATCAAAGTAATCTCATTGTTACCAACATTGACAGACACCGATATGGTGAAAGATTTGCAACTATATCGTGGAGTAATCCCAATGACACCGGAGCAGGTAGCACAAGCATTCGTCAAAGGATTGCGAAGAGACTCATCAGAAATCTTAGTAGGATGGCAAAGTCATTTAGCAATATTGTGTCAGCGTCTAGCACCTTGGTTGTTAGAGATAGTCTTAAAACTTGCATCACCGACTAGTAGAGCACCGAGGATACAGCGGTATTATCAGAGGTTAGTTAGTTGATAGTTGGAATGAGAGGGGGGAGATGGGGAGATGGGGAGATGGGGAGATGGGGAGAAAAAATTTATAGATTGGGTTACGACATGATTACTCCCAACGCCCAGGAAGATTACCTAACAAATTGAAGGAGGGAGAGAGCCCATTACCTTGTAGCTAGAGTATCAACAGTTTTTCCGTCTATTCCGCAATGCCTTTACGTATAAAAAGAGTAACAATTCCACCGACTAAAAAAGCTACTCCCCACCAAAGAGAATCACCGGAAAGCCCTTTAAGCAGCAAGGTAGTAAACCCAGAACTTAGTAATGACCATCCTACTGTAGTTCGATAGCCCATTCTTATAATTCTCCTACTTTACTTACTCTCCTATGATTAATCTTTATTAGAAAGGATTAGTCCATCTAATGCATGAGAACAGATTTATCTATAGTCGTAGTTTCTATGGCTTTCGATGGATGGATAATATCGAATTGTTAACTATAACAAAGTGTGTCTATAAGATTCCTTAAAAGCAATGCTGAATTTTTTTTCTTCCCTAGTTTTTCTTAATAGTCAAGAATGGCCGCAATTGTCACAAGATCTTGGTTGGTGCCGTACACTGATTGCCTTATTATAGATGATTCGTAGAATTAGAAGTATCGCTACTGATTTCGTTATGTTAGCGAAGCATCGATGGAGAAAACTTTTTTCTGGGACTGAAATTTTTGAAATACAGGTGGGAATACTAGAACTGAATATAGAAGAAACTCTTCCATGATTGTAAATAACACTAGTCCCTCAAGCGAATTAGAATTACAAGAATGCCAAAATCAAATGCATTTGAGAGATAGTTATCAAAAAATATTAGAAAGAATTTTGGCGAAGATTCGTGCTTCCGTAGAATTGGAGACTCTTTGTTCGACTTCTTGTCAAGATGTTTGTCGATTATTAAAAGTAGAGAGAGTCGGAATCTACCGTTTTAATGACGATTGGAGCGGTAGTTTTGTCAATTCTTTGGGGTTTGCAGAAGCTCCTTGGAATATACTCAAAACTTTTGGACAAGGTTTAGTGTGGAAGGATTCCCATTTGCAAGAAACCCAAGGGGGAAGATATCGTAATAATGAGCTATTTGCTGTAGCTGACATTTATCAAGCCGGACATTCACGCTGTCATATTCAAGTATTAGAGCAATTTCAAATTCGGGCATATGCTATTGCGCCAATCTTTGTGGGTGAAAAGCTATGGGGTTTGATGTCAGCTTATCAACACTCTACTCCCCGACAATGGCATTCTCACGAAGTTGAGTTTGTCGGGCAAGCAGCCAGTCATTTAGGTTTGGCAATCCAGCGACATCAAGAGCAGGAGAAGAATAAGAAAGATTCAATTGCTCGTCAGCGTGCTTTAATGGAAGTTGTAGGAAATATCCGCTCTTCTCTTGATACAAATTTGATTCTCAACACTGCTTGTCAGGAAATTTGTCAGTTATTCAAAATCGAACGAGCGGCGGTTTATCGGTTTAATGAAGACTGGAGTGGGGAATTTGTCAGCTATTTTGGCACCATAGAAGAAGATTGGGCTGAAATCGAAATTAATCCCTTTGGAAAAAATTTGGTGTGGGAAGATACCCACCTTCAAGAAACTAAAGGGGGAAGATACCGTAACAATGAAACTTTTGCCGTCTCTGACATATATGAAGCTGGGCATACCCGCTGTCATCTGGATATTTTAGAGCAATTCAAAATCCGCGCTTATGCTCTTGCGCCAATATTCGTAGGTAGAAAATTATGGGGATTAATGGCGGCTTATCAACATTCTGCTCCCCGTCAATGGGCAGATTACGAAATTCAATTTCTCAGACAAGTAGGAGCGCAATTAGGTGTAGCAATTCAGCAAGCAGAGATTTTGGCACAGTCGAAACAGCAGGCTTCTGCATTAAAGGATTCGATTGCTCGGCAGCGTGCCTTAACTAAAGTTGTTACCAATATTCGCTCTTCTTTAAATATAGATATCATTCTCAAAAATACTTGCCAAGAAGTGTGTAAACTAATGCGTGTCGAACGGATTGCCGTTTATCGCTTTAATGAAGATTGGAGTGGTGAATTTATTAGCAATTTTGGCATGGTGGAGCCGCAATGGGACAGCATTAATCCCTTTGGTCAAAATTTAGTCTGGGAAGATACCCACCTCCAAGAAACGAAAGGGGGAAGATACCGCAATAACGAAAGCTTTGCTGTAGGTGATATCTACGAAGCTGGACATGCTCGCTGTCACATGGATATTTTACAGCAGTTCAAGATTCGCGCTTATGCTTTAACACCAATCTTTATTGGCAGAAATTTATGGGGATTGTTGGCAGCTTATCAACACTCAGCCCCCCGTGATTGGGATGAGGTGGAAGTAGAATTTTTGGAACAGGTTGCCAATCAAGTAGGATTAGCAATTCAAAGTTCGGACACCCTTATGCAAACCCGAAGCCGCGCTGATGATTTACAACAAGCCGCAGAGCAGCGCCGGATTTTATTTGATGTGGTTGTCAAGATTCGCGAATCCCTGGATTTAGAAACAATTTTCAAAACTACGGTACAGGAAATACGGCGATGGCTCAAAGTTGATAGAGTCGGAGTTTTCCGTTTCGATGTCGATGAAAATTTTAGCAGCGGTGAGTTTATTTCTGAAGACGTGCTACCTAAATTTGATTCAGCTTTAGGAGTAAAGGTACAAGACTATGACTTTGGTGAAAATTATGCGCCGCAGTTTAGTCAAGGGGAAATGCAGGTAATGTCTGCTATCAAAGGTACAGATGCCAATTTGCCTTATCAAGACATTATTGAAAGTTTCCGAGTCAAAGCCCAAATTGTTATGCCCCTATTAGAAGGAAATCAACTATGGGGATTATTGTGCATTCACCAATGTAGCCGTACCCGTCATTGGGATGAAGCGGAATTAGAATTTGTTAGTCAAGTCGCGGCTCAACTTAGCGTGGCACTGCGGCAAGCGAATTTGTTTCAACAAGCTAGTTTGCTGGGAAAAACCCAAGAAGAAGCTTCTCAATTAGCAAAAACTCTTCAGGAATTACGCACTGCTCAAATGCAAATGGTTCATGCTGAAAAAATGGCAAGTTTGGGACAGCTTGTAGCCGGAGTTGCTCACGAAATTAACAATCCAATCAATTTTATTCACGGCAACTTAACTCATGCCCACCAATATACCAAAGACTTGCTTAACTATGCACAAATGTGTCGCAATCAAAATTTCAACGTTGCACCAGAATTGCAACAATTTTGGCAAGAAGCAGACTTAGAGTTTGTATTTAACGATCTACCGCAATTATTTCAATCAATGACAGTTGGTACCCAGCGCATCCGCGAAATTATTACCTCTTTACGCAACTTTTCTCGATTAGATGAAGCAGAATTCAAAGAAGCGAATATTCATGACGGCATCGATAGTACGCTGATGATTTTGCAACATCGCTTGAAACCATCAAATGATAGTTCTAGCATTCACATTAAAAAAGATTACAGCGAACTCCCCTTACTAGAATGTTACCCCGGTCAATTAAATCAGGTATTGATGAACTTATTATCTAATGCAATTGATGCCTTAGAAGAGAAAGACAAACAGCGAACATCTGAAGAAATCGAAGATAATCCCAGCGAAATCCAAATTTCTACATCCCTGCTAGCTCAAGATTGGGTTGAAATTCGCATTGCTGATAATGGAATTGGCATTAAAGATGAATTACTTTCCCATTTATTTGACCCTTTCTTCACCACCAAAAAAGTTGGTAAAGGTACTGGTTTAGGACTTTCCATCAGCTATCAAATTATTACGGGTAAACACAATGGTAAATTATACTGCCAATCTGAAGTTGGCAAAGGTACTGA
>JBCCSG010000091.1:0-23057 GCA_039200565.1 Cyanobacteria bacterium P01_D01_bin.50
AAACGTGCAAATAACACCGACAATTCAAATCATTGAGGATGCCGCAAATCAAGGTAGTAATGGTACTATTTATACCGGAACTTTGCGGACGACATTTTCCTTTTAATTTTATGGAGAGGGGGATGGGGAGATGGGGGGATGAGGGGGATAATTTTTAACTACTCACTGCTCACTGTTCACTGGGAATTACCTTTTTATTTGCACCAGATTGGCATCCGGCATTAAAGGCGATCGCACCGTTACGCAAAACTCTCAAAGTCCGCACTGTATTTAATATTTTTAGGAATGGCTGCAACTTGACATTTTTCTTGTAGGGTGCTGTGACACTTTGATTAATTCCGAACGTAACAATAAGGCTTGTGGTGTCACGCACCATCCGAGTATTGTGACAATTGCGTAAGTCCTGATTTTATTCGACTTGATTGTTAAGATCTGTGTCCATACTCTTTAAAGCACTCAAAGCATCGATTCTAATAAAATCAAGACCTGTATTTACGACATTATCGTCTTCATCATCTCCATCATTAATATCAAAACGATTATCACGTAAATATTTTTCTAAATTATCTATAGAAGGTAAATTACCTGTTTCTCTTAAATAATATTCTTGTAATAATAAAACGACACCTGTTACTACAGGAGCAGCCTGACTAGTCCCAGATAAGTTAGATCTACTATCATCACTATTTATTCCAGATGAAATAATAGATGCCCCCGGAGCAAAAATATCTGTTTTTGTGTCTGGATTTACTGTTTCATGTAATCGTTGAGAAAATGGTGTTATTATTTCTGGCGCAGTTTTGTTAGCTGTAGCACCGGAATCATGAATCTGCTTACCTATGTCAGAATCATATACTGCTCCAACACTTATTGTCTCACGAATAATTGCAGGGAAAGCCATTCCTTGCTTACTCTCGGGTTGCTGAATATCAGATTTATTTAATGGATAAAAAGAGTTACCTGCGGCAGCTATTACCGCAACTTTATTATCCTTTAATGTTTTGATTTGCGATTGAATAATGTTTTTATTTAGAATTTCAAATTCTCTGTCTTTAGTATAGTTTTCACCATCACCAAAAGACATACAAACTGCGGTAATCTTATATTTTATGTGATTATCTATTATCCATTCTAAAGCCTTTTCAATTTGTTTTAAAAAACTAGAAGAATTGTTATTTAATGCTTTAATTGGAATTATTTTTACATCTGGGGCTATACCCTGATTACGTATTCCATCAGCTGCGATTATTCCAGTTACATTAGTTCCATGACCATTACCATCTGAAGCATCATCCATATTCCCTCCATTATCTGATGTAAAATTGCGTTGAGCAATTACACGACCAGTAAAATCATTATGTGTAACTCTTAATCCAGTATCAATTACTGCTACTGTTAAACCTTTTCCACTAACAGAAAATTTCTCACGTGCTTTATTTAATCTAATAAGATTTTTACCTTCTGTTAAAGGTCTAACCAGTAGTGTACTTTGGATTGGTTCTGGCTTTTCAACTTCTACTATATAATCCTTAGAAGATTTCAGATTGGCGAAGTATATTATGGCGGGCACGGATGCCAAAACCACAATAATTAGAAGATAAAACTTTGTACTCCATTTACTTGCAAAGTGTTTTCTATCTGACATTGTTATGTAAACTCCTTCTGTTTGAATATAGGTTTCTCGTCATCGGTATAGTTTATCGGGACTTACATTTTCTATTAAGAATTATTCGTTGCAGTGCAAAGATAAGAAATATTTTTACACAATATACTCTTATTAATGTGTGTTTTTTTTATACAAATACTATAACTCGTCTTATAACTATTAGAGTATTAAAAACTATGTACAATAGACTTTTAAAGTCGATAAAACACATTTAAACTATTTTTAAATGCTTTTAAAAAGACAAATTAAAAGTATAAGTACGGATTGAAAATGTATTATTTTTTAGAATATTCTTATTTTTAGAGTAAGGATATGGAAAATGAAATTTACAAACTTAACAATCTCCTGCGTAGTATTTTTTTTCTCTGTAACATCTGCAGCGATCGCTCAAACAACAGAAGAAAAATTAAACAAAATTAACGAAGAAATCGAAATATTAAAGAAAGAAAAGGAAAAGATAGATGCAGAAATCAATCTGGAAACACAAAAAAAAGCATTACTAAAATTGAAATTGCCAACTTTAGCAGTTGATAAAAATATAGAAGAAAAAATTACATTTGAAAATCTAGAGATTGAAAGAAAAATATCTGTACATCGAGCAATAGAAAAAGTAGCTGATAAAGCGCAAAAAGAAATTATTAATCATCTTGGTTCAGATATATCGTTAATTTTTGATGATTCTGATTACGTATTATCATTATTAAAGAGTCAGTCAAAGTATAAATATTATAAAGATACTGTTAACAAGTTAAAAAAAGATTATAGAAAACTAGGAATAGTATCTGTAAGTGATGTGGGTACAGTAGTTGAATCTCTCTTTGACTACTTCAAATTATTTAGAACGACTAAGGATTTTAAAGGCTCATCTATAGAGATGATTACACAGAGAGCTTTTATAGCAAAGTTAGCTAATAAACTACGAAAAAATCATAAAAGTGTATCATTATATAAACCAAATAAAAATTCCTTAATAAGTGGTGATGCTATAAACGAGATTATTGGAGAATTAAATGAATTAAAACAATATCAAAAAAGAACAGAGAATATTAGTTCAAGTGAGGCTAACAAAGAACTTAAAGATTTTCGTCAGGAACTTAAAAAATTTCTTGACAGATTTACAATTTCTGGTACTGAGTCTGACAAAGAGAAAATAGCTTTTCTAAGCTCAATTCTTGAATATGCAACTTTCCAAAATATAAAAAATAAAGGAAAAGTTTACTTTTTGTCTATAGAAAAAATCAAGGCTGGAAATACTATTAGGAATACAAAAAATATATTTACTAGTCGTTTACGATTTAGTGGAGGAGTGATTATTAACTACATAGTTTATGATTACGATAAGGCTGAGATAGTCTTTTCTAACCTTCATAATGAATATACAGGTTTTAAGAAAATTCGTAGTTCTAAATAATATACTCCAAGATTCTGGTTGGTGCCGTAGACTCATTGTCTTATTATTTCGTAAAGAATCAATCAGTGTACAAGCACCCTACTACTCTACCAACCTAAGATTGCTGGGTGAAGGCTGGGAGGGGGAAGAGGGGGAGGAAAATATATTTTTCTCTCATTACTAACCCAGCATAGTTCACTTGGCGGAGTACTACAAGTGAAAGGCGGCCAGTTGCGGCCATTCCTATTAAAAATATAAGTTGTTTCAATTAGTTTGCTGAAAACAGGAGCAAGCATTAAATGAAATTGATACGTTTAGTTTCTATTGCATTAGTAACAGTAATTCTAATCGACGTTACACAAGTTATTGCCAGAGCGCAGACTCAAGAATCTATTAAAAGTTTTAGTGAATGGTGTAACCAAAAAGATACCTTACCTGAAGAGACAAAAAATACTGTTGAAGTTTTACTAAAAGAAGCTGATACTCAAGATTGTACTAGTGCCGAGCAAATACTTGAGAACCGGCAGGAACTTTCTCTTACTCCTTTCCCGCCAGAAGATTTCCTATCAAATTTCTTCCCCTGCTCCCCCTGCTTCCCCAGTTCCCCTCAATCAACACCGGTAATCTTAGAGCGTGATGGGAGTAAGCCTAGTCAAATCAGCGACCTAAAGCCCCTTGCAAAATTGACTAATTTGAAGTCGCTTTACCTTCAGAATAATCCAATCAGTGACCTTAAGCCCCTTGCCAGATTGACTAATTTGAAGTCGCTTTATCTTAGGGATAATCAAATCACTGACCTTAAGCCCCTTGCCAGATTGACTAATTTGAAAACTCTTGACCTTGAGGATAATCAAATAAGTGACCTTAAGCCCCTTGCAAAATTGACTAATTTGAAGTCGCTTTATCTTAGGGATAATCAAATCAGTGACCTTAAGCCTCTTGCAAAATTGACTAATTTGACTGGACTTTACCTTGGGCATCATCACATTCCCGACGTTATGTCCCTTGCCAAATTGATGAATTCGACAAGTTCTTCCCTTCGGAGTAATCAAATCAGTGAACTTAAGCCCCTTGCCGGATTGACTAATTTGAAAACCCTTGCCCTTGGGCGTAATCTAATCAGTAACGTTGAACCCCTTGCCAAATTGACTAATTTGACTGCACTTTACCTTGGGGATAATCAAATCAGTGACCTTGAGCACCTTGTCGAATTGACTAATTTGATAACTCTTGATCTTGGGAATAATCAAATAAGTGACCTTAAGCCCCTTGCAGAATTGACTAATTTGACTGAACTTTACCTTCTGAATAATCAAATTAGTGACCTTGAGCACCTTGTAGAATTGACTAATTTGATAACTCTTTACCTTGGGAATAATCAAATAAGTGACCTTAAGCCCCTTGCCAAATTGAGTAAATTGACTGGACTTGACCTTGAGGATAATCAGATTCGCGACGTTAAGCCCCTTGCCAAATTGACTAATTTGATAACTCTTGACCTTGGGTATAATCAAATCAGTGACTTGTCATCCCTTAGAGGATTGACTAATTTGAATGAACTTATCTATTGGGGGAATCCAATTAAGGATAAAAAAAAAGAATGTCCCTTGATACCCAGGGATCCATGCAAGTATTGAGTCGGAGAAAACATACCTTCCTCAGGAAACCTACAGCATATTGCAGCTAAGTGAAGTACAGTTTTATACTTTAAAACTATTGTGGCACGGGCATCCCTGCCCGTAGCCTATCTACCCCATAGATAAACAAATATTTCCTTGTTAATTAAAATCAAAGCTTATAAATCAGGATTTATGCAACTGTCACAATACACGGGTGGTGCCCTACTCTGATTGCCTTATTATTACCTTAACAATCAGTGTTGGGTTTCGTTCCTCAACCCAACCTACAATTTTGAGGGTTACTTAGAGCGGGATAGGAGTAGCCCAAATTTTCAATGTGGAGACACGATATATCGCGTCTCTCAAATATCTTATAAAAACCAAAATTATTATTCTTGAATTAAAATTAGATATTACAAATATAAAGTTTCATATTCATAATCATCCGCTGTCGGCTCTGTTTTCCATACCAAACCTTCCTCTTCTTCACCCAAAGCTACATCAACATAAAGTCTGTTGAGTGGTTTTTTGGCTTGGGCTTGGTTGCCGTCGAATGGTTGTAAGTCTTCAGTTAAAAGTATTAATTTCGTACCAGTAGGAATCATCTCTCCCACAGTTGCACGGCGTAGTTCAAAGCGCCAAATTCTATCTTCAATTTTACCCTTCGGCTGTACCAATAATTCATATGCCAAGCCGGAAATATTGATTTTTCTAATTAAAGTTGTTGTTTGAGATGATGCTGTACTACCTCTAGCACCTTCTAAATTTGTTTGTAAATCCACGCTTGCCCAACCAAATTGTTGAGCAAATTCCGACACTCCGGTTTCCATCCATTGGCGAATTGAAAATTGTTTTTGCATTCCCTGACGTTGTTCGTACAATCGCTGTCTCCAACCGCCATGTTGAATAAGCGCTCCCCACATAGTGAAGGGTATTGCTTGACGGGGATTGATTAAAAGCGAATTTCCCAAGCGGTTTAATAAGTTTTCGGCTTGGGTTGTTGATAATTCTGGTAAGGGAACAGTTTCATTTTTAATAACTTCTTCGGGACAAACTTGAAGCGATATCCATATAATACTCAAATTGGAAATTAGATGTTCTTTATCTAAACAATAAGCGCGTTCGTTGGCATCATAAGTTGCCATATTTTTGAGATCGACGTTTGTTGTATAACCCCAAATCCGGATATAACCTTCTTCTACATTTACTTGCACTGCCGCGTAATAATCAGCACTCCAATTGGGAATATCTACCCATTCTTGAGGAACCCGTAATTCTGATATATCAATAGCTTCACTGGGAATCAATACCAATCGCTTGCCATTAAAAGAAATACCCGTACCGTTGGTAATTTCCCAAATACTTGATAAAGTTGCAGAGTTAGGGAATACTTTAGCATCCTTCTGGTATTCTTGTTGCAACCAAGGTAAAAACACTTTCAGGCTTAAACTGTTGAGATAGGCCATCCAACGGCGATTATCTGTAGAAAAAGCTTGACTTTCTTCCCAAATTCTAGTTTGTTGGCTTTCGGGAATTTCTAACCATAAATTGGTAGGGTTATTTAAACTCATTGTTTCTAAGTTAATTGTCATCATTTTAGCTCCCACTTGCAATAGTAAAGATTAAGACCGATTGATTGAACTTTCCGCAATTTAGTCTTTACGTTTGTAGTAAGTTTGCAACCATTCCTCTAAAGCGGTACTCATGTAATCTAATACCGACGAATTTAAAGAAATATGCAAGGATTCTTTTGTCCAAGTGGCGAGTTTGAGTAATAATTCATCTTTGCATTTACTAAGACGACGGGAAATAGTGTATTGCTTAACACCTAATTGTTTCGCGATCTGCGATTGCGTCAAATTCACTTGGTAGTAATACTTGATGATATTTTGCCCTTGTTCGTCTAGTTCTTTAATAGCAGCAATTAACACATCACTAATTTGAGATTGCTGCGATCGCCGCTCTTTAATTTCCTCTTGAACAACAATTTCACAGAGCAAAGATTCTTGTCTGAGTTGCGGTAAGATATCTTGAATTTCTCCTGAATTTTCTGAGGAATTTGCATTCAAAGAAGCCATGTTAGGATAAAGATAATTCCGCAAAGCTTTCGCGCAAGCAAGCAACCATCTTTCTATAGTTTCTTTACTACATTCAGGTTCACTTTGGGAAAGTTGAGAGAGGCGACTGCTATTATAAAGTTTGGCGATATTCTCCCATACAGTATCATCTGGTCTTGATAGTTTGTGAGTTCCCTTTTGTTTGCGGGGAGCATAGTTTGCCTGATAGCATTTCCAAGCTAAGACATAACGAGCGATATTTTCTGGATTTAATCCGGCAGTTTCTAAAGATTCTACCAATCGTTTTTGAGTCAATTTCCGCAACAATCGCCAATCGGTAGAAATATCAACTTCTTTCTGTTGACGCAATAATTCCTTAAGTTCACTGCTAAAGATCGCACGAGCATAATTTTTAATATTGAAACCCATATCGGGTTTAAAACCTTGCAAAACTTTATCAGTTTTAGTTACAATCCCTTGAAAGCAATCTGATAAAGTATATTGTCCCGAAGAAAACTGGGTAACTGTTTTATTTGCAGCCCAAAAACAAACTTCCTGCAAATAAGCCGATAAATGTTGGCGTGCTAAACTCCGCGTTTGTAATTGCCATTCTTTATACCAATAACATACCCAAAATTCTTCTGAATCTTCTGGTTTTGATAAACTTTTTTGACGTTCGATAATACTCCTACGCAGTTGAGGATCTGTAGCCCAACCAATTACTCTATTAGCGTCAAATTGTAAAAAAGTTGAAAATATCTTGGTAATACCTTTACGAGAACTCATAATAAAAACGCGGTAAATGGGAAATTTAGAGGCGATAACCCCAGAGGAAAACGTCACGAGCAACATAAGCCCGCAGTGGATATTTAAATGGATATAATCCCAGGAAGCAGCAAACCTGTTTAAGTCCCTTCAAGCACCATTACTAAGATGATTTGGTGAGGGGATGGCAGTCTTGGCGCTTTGCGTCGATTGCGAACTCCTGAATCCGAAGGGGATTACCTTGCAGTTTGTTCCTTCGCCGGAAAGTTACGGCGCGTGCTTACCGAGACTAAGCTTGCGGGTTAGTCTCTGCTTGCGTTGTAAAGTTTGTTCAATACATCGCTCAATCCCTTTAAGGTTGAATCAGTGACAACTAATCCTATTTATACATCTGTAAATATATCGAAAATACAGTTACTACACTTACCGACCCTTTATAAATTACCTGTTATTAATCAGTTTAGAAAAATTATTGATAATAAAGTCAAAAATAAGTTCACACAATTTCATGAAGTACTGTTCACAAAACGAACAAGTAATCTAACCTACTTATTGTCAATATTGTCAATATTCCTAAATGTATAAATAAAAGAGAATTTTTAAGAAAAAAAATTGAATAAAACTGCATAATTTCTCGAAAGAACACCCATATAATTTATAGAACAAAATTACCCTAGAAGTGGAAGGTAGTAAATGCTCGAGAAAAATTACAATTATTAGCGCTCTGGAGCGAAAACTTTGCAGGCTTAATTTCTTGTAAAGTCATGGGAGCTTAAAAATCACGGTTGTATCGGGCATCTAGGAATAACGCCGTCTGCCCATTTATCAAGTTATCTGGAGGTAATACCTAAATTGAAAATATTCTGATAAAATTCCTCTCGATTAAAAACTATCTTCAATCTTAAAAACAAAGGATAGAAATAAAATAATTAGTGGAATAGAAATTAGATTATGTATTGAAAAATTTACGAATAAACTGATGTTCTCACAGAGCCAAAGATGAAACTTATCTTAAGTATTAGTAAAAATTATTCTGGGAATTGTCGCAACTGGCACATTTTGAGGGGCACTTGATGGGAAGTGACACAAGGGAGTTAATTTGAACGTGGCTCTAAGGCTTATAGTGTCACCCAGCATCCGAGTGTTGTGACAATCGCGACCATACCTGTACTACAACGACCTGACTTCTAAACTTAGCCAAATCAACCCTTATACCCTTATTTAACCATAAAATAATTTTGCAATAGGTCTAAAATTATGGCTCCTCTCGGCATAGGTTCTAGCGATTCAAGTACTATATTAAAATCAGGACAAGCTAAACTTTGGTTGTTATTGGTAGGTATCAACAATTACCAAGACTCCAGCTTACCTTCTTTGCGTTATCCGGCTTTAGATTGTCAGGGTTTGGAAGAATCACTCGTCAAAGCTACCGAAGGATTTCCTAATAAAGAAATAGTTGTGTATCACGATTTTGCATCACGGTCTCCTATATTAAAAAATATTCGTCATAGTTTGTATAGAATTGTTTCCCAATCTCAACCTCAAGATTCAATTTTATTGTATTTTTCTGGACATGGTATGCTGGAGCCAAATACTCAAGAAGCTATATTGTGTCTATCGGATACTAATAAAAATAATTTACTGGGTACTGGTTTACCCATGAAAGAAGTAGTAGAAATGTTAAGCGTAAGTCCGGCAAAGCAACAGCTATTATGTTTGGACACTTGTCATAGTGGGGATATGGCGTTATTGGGAGCGAATGTTGGTAGCGCAAGGGATGGAGATATTACTCCCCTAAGCAACTCTACCCCACAACTAATGAGTGTCTTGAGACAGCGTGCTTCCCAAAGCAAGGGATTTTGCGCTTTGTTAAGTTGCGATCGCGGACAAAAATCTTGGGAATTTCCCGAGTTGGGGCATGGGGTATTCACTTATTATTTAATGCGGGGATTGTCGGGAGAAGCGGCTGATGTAAGTGGATTTATTGATGCAGATGGACTTTATAAATATGTTTATCGTCAGACGGTACAGTATATTGATAAATTAAACTATCAAGTACGTTTGATTAATCAGCAAAAGCGAGCGCGTGGAGATCGTAAACTTTATCGAGAGTATCCCCAACAAACACCCAAAAGAATTGTCGAAGGTGTAGGAGAATTAATTGTTGGATTTAAGCCGAAGAAAGTAAATCAGAAGAAGTTACGACGTGCTTTAATTGTCGATGGATTAGCAAATCGGGATACGAGTAATAATATAAGTCGATTACTCTTTGATGCGGGCGATTTCGAGGTAGAATGTTTTCACCAACAAAAGAAAAATTGGTCGGAAATTCGGGAAGTAATTCAAAAATTTACTCAAATAAGTGGAGAATTGGAGGCTCAAAATTCTACAGGAATAGTAGGAATTAAAGATATATCAACATGTTTATTATATTTACGCGGGTACGTTGAAGAAATAGAAGATGGAGAAGCTAGATTAATTTTAGGTGATGGAGTGCGTTTGAGTCGTTCTTACTTAAGAAAAGTATTACGTCGCGCTCAAAAGGCACAACAAATAGTAATTCTAGATTTAATAACTTGCAAATTTTCAGGAGTTTCCTCTGCACAGAATTGGATAGAAGATTTACAATGCGGTACTGAATACGGACAATGTTTAATCGTGACTCAAACGTCTATCGATAAATCGCAATTATTTTCACAAATTCTTTTTGAAACCCTTGCTAAGGCAAATCCCCAAATAGGATTACCCGTCGCCAAATGGATTATTCAATTACAGAAACTTTCAGAACAAAAAGATATTAGTTTACATAGCTGGTTTTCCGGTACCCAAGCAATCATCGATATTCTACCGGGTAATATCGATCGTCGAATATTTCAAGAAGTTCAGCAGATCAGACAGCAAAAAACTGTAGTTCAATCACCACAAAAATCTGCCATTCCAATATATGTTTCTAGCGCCAAAATATCATCAGCAAAACTTCAAAATGATTTCATTATAGATTCTGAAAAATATGTCGAACTAGAAAAATTACTCAAAGAATCAATAGGAATAATTGCGCCGACAATATTGAAACAATCTATTCAAAAATCAGCCAATCACAAAGAATTAGTAGAAAAACTAGTTACTTATATTGCCCTTCAAGGAAAAGCGCAATTTAAAGAACGAGCACAAGCTATTTTAAAAGTACCAACTATTTCAACTCAATCTCAGTTATCTAAATCTTCTACAATCGAATATCAAAGTATTGATGCTGATTTTATCAGCAAATGCGAATGCGATTTAATTTATTTAATTGGTCCGATTGCTAATTTTATTATTGAAGAGATTTTACAATCTAACCCGCGAATTTCTGCAACGGAATTCATCGATGAGTTAGCCCAAAATATTCCCGACCCTAAAATTGCGATAGAATTTAAACAGCGCATATTAAAAAAATAGACAACTTTTGTCTCAATTGTTCATCGGAAAAATCTGAATCGGTTAAGTTTTATAAATTAATTTAGAATTCCCACACATTTTATGCATGGGAAATATGTATATATTATCTATCACCTTACTAATGTTTTTTATTATTTAACATATTCATCGCAATTTCTAAACTATATTTCATGCGATTAAAAGCTTCAGCTAAATCTCCAATTTCATCTTTATTTTGTCTGCCAAAACTAGCATTCATATCACCAACGCTAACTTGCTCGGCTACTATAGCAATTTTTTTAATCCGAATAAGTACAGTTCTTTTTAGCAACAGATTCATGATGATAATGACGGCGGTAAAAACTATCGCTACAATTCCCGTAATTAGTACAAATGAACGATGAGCACTTTGTAGAATCTTTTCGGCGGGTACGTAAACGATTTGAGCCGCAACTATTTCATTCAGCTTCCATCCGAAGCCATTATTTTCTCCATAAGTATTTAACTGGCTTTTCGGCGCTTTTTCGGGAGTGCTGTGACAGCGCAGACAACTTTCCTTTTTTATTTGAAAAGGTTTAGCAGTGTAATACAGTTTTCTTCCAGACACCGAGCGAAAACCAGATATAGAATTTGTATTTCTTTCTTGACGGAATCTTTTGACTATTTGAGTTTCAAAATCATCGGCTTTATCTCGTAAATTTGTTGGATTTAATGTGGCATCTTTATATAAAAAACTAGCATATTCTGGGCTACTACGAAAATATTCAAATACTTCTCTAACAGAGTAAGTTGGTATTGATTCTGGGATAAAATTATCTTGAGTATCCAGTTTAGGTAATAACCAAGGTTGTACGCGATCATTTGTATAGTTTCTGATGGAATTATTCATTTCCATTAATGCTAATGCCTTGGAATTTATTTCATTTCCGGCTTTAGTTTCTAATACATTTGACAGTGCAACTCCACTAATTAGGATGCCAATGATACAAACAATTAAGAGAATGAAATTGACTTTAGTTCCTATTTTCATTATTATATTTTCCTGTCTCGTATTTTGTATAGACAATTATATTTAATAATATAATAAAATCTTGTTTTTTTACAATATAAAAAATTAGAGAAAAATAAATTTATATATTACCTAAAAAAATTATTTTAAAAGCATCTGATTTATATTATTTTCTGTCATTATGAGATTTGCTTGAGTTCCTATTTTCATGATTATTTTGTGCTATTAAATAGTTTGTTCATCAGATTATTGGTTATTCTGTACATAGGGCAGCTTAAAGTTTTACTAAGTAAAGGCAACAAACTGTATAAGTTAACTTGATGGTAAATACTATAGGAATCCGGTTTGATTTTTGAAATGATTTGTGTGGGCAGGCAAGAGGCAAAAGGCAAAAGGCAATAGGGTTCTAGAAGATTAAGAGGTACTGATATTTTTTCAATTTTCAAGTAGGATTCCTATATTTTTTATTTCCTGTTCCCTACTCCCAATTAAAATTTCCCTTTTTTTACTGTTTTTCTAGCATTCTAAGTAAGTTGGCGTTTAATTGTTATGCCGGGCAAGTGAGTAGTGAATAGTGAAGGGTTCCCATAAGAATTTTTTTCTTCTAAAAAAATTCTTATGGGTGCCCGTGAGTAGGGACAAGGCTTTGAATGCTGTTTACATTCATTAACATAGTTAGGATTATTTGTGCCGACTTACTTATGTACAGATGAGCCAAATTATGTTTGTAAAAATAAGCTGTGGCAACGCGAATAGCTATCTTTAATTAAGATAAAATTTCAAAATCACTTGACATAAAGATTTATTTCACCGTTCGCTAATAGTTAACATTACTTAGATAATAATAGTGTCCTTTTTTGCAGAATATGCAATGACATCTAAATTATCTCGACGTATTTTTATGTTACAAATGCTGTTGGCAACGGCAGCTTGCACTACAGAATCAACAAAATTTAATCAACAATTAGAATTAGTGATTGGTATAATAAGCTATGGACAGGAAAAACAAACTGTAGAAAGGTTAAGCGGTTTACGTAAATATTTAAGCGAACAATTAAAGACAATCGTTCAAATAGAACCAGCTTTTAATGAGAGAATTGCAATAGAGCGCATGAAACGTCATTTTTGGTCCTTAGTTTTTGCTACTCCTGGTTTAGCAGCAATAGCTATTTATAATTATCAATATTCAACTATTTTTCCTTTGCAATTAAGTACTAATTCACGTTCTATAATTATTGTGCGTCAAGATAGTACTTTAAAAAAAATATCAGATTTACAAGGTAAAACTGTAGCTTTAGGACAGCAGGGTTCTGCTACTGGCTATTATATTCCGCTCTACAATCTTTACGGTTTAACATTAGCATCAATTTTATTCGCTGCCACACCAAAAGTTTCTTTAGAATGGGTATCGTCAGGTAAAGTTGATGCTGCGGCTATTTCCTTAGAAGAGTTTAATTTTTATAAATCAAACCTAAATTCTTCACAGTTTCGTATCTTATTTAAGGATTCCCATTCCGTACCTTCCGGTGCTGTTTTAATTAGCCCCAAGATTGAAAGAAAACGTTTTGACATGATTCGCAATCGGATGAAAAATGCTCCTCTTTTTTTAATTCAAGAAGCTAAATACATTGCAAACGCATCACCTCCCGATTATGAATATATGATTGGAGTGGTAAAAAGAGTTAATTCTATCACTAAAAACATTAACTCCAAACCCGCGCGTTTATTTAATTAAATTGAAATATAAACGTTATCATGTCTCGCTTACCTAAACCTACTTTGACTCCAGGTCCTAACTTATACCAAATACCGGGTAAAAGTGGATATTTGTTAATGTAAGTACCATTAGAACTTCCCATATCTTGGATATAGTAATCTTTCCCATCAAATTTCATTTGAGCGTGATTCCGGGAAACAAATTCGGAATGAGGTAAAGATGAAACATCTATATGAGATATATTACCAACATGTTGTTTACCGATGTGCATCAATGAAGGATCTTCTGGTAAATCAATAACCCTGTTGGTGAGAACATGAAGTAACTGTGCAACGGGTGCTTGTAAAACTGTAGGAGATGAAAGAGGAGGAGGAGCAACTGTTATTTCAGTGTCTATTTCATCTAATGCTGGTAGTTGCGGTACAGATTCAGTTCGTTTTGGAGTTATTAGAATATTAAATATTACAAATGCCAATAAAGCATAAACACCAGTAGTTAAGAAAACAGCTTTTATATTCCATACCCCGATGGCAATACCTCCTAATATTGGCCCTAATGCTTGCCCTAAAGACTGTACACTGGCATTCACTGCCATAAATCCAGCCCGGGAATCTTGAGCAGCAAGCCCTGCTAATAAAGCTTGAGAAGATGTTAGAGCAAAGGCTAAAGCTACACCAAATAAAGCGTTGGGAATTAAAAGCAGCCAAGGATTACTTATTAAAGGAATCATGAATAGTGCTACAGCACAGATGAAAAAAGAAACTTTAATTAAAGTAATTTCCGAGTACTTTTGAATTAACCATCCTAATTGAGAAGCACTTAAAGCAACTGCCACGGAAATAACGGATAAAATTACCCCATTCATAAACCCAGAAGCACCAAGAGATTTTGCAACAAATGGTATGTAGGTTATGAAAGCTCCAAATTGAATCATAAATATGGAACCTACTGCAAATAATAATCCCAGTACGGAACGGTTATTAATGCTTTTCCAGGTACTTTTGAAATAGACTTTTAAGGTTTGTTGTTTAGCGTTAGGGGGTTTGCTTGGCAGCTTCAACACCATTATCACCAGCATTGCCAAGGGAAAGGCAGAAGCGGAAAGTAAAAATGGATATCTCCAGCTAAAACTTCCTAATGCTCCACCTAATAACGGATAAACCGCTGAAGAAACACCAATCATCGCGGCGTTGATTGACATTGCCGTACCCAGCATTCTGCCGTGATACAGCATTGAAATCATAGTCAGCGATAAAGCATCTAATGGAGCAACTCCAAGCCCTTGTAAAAATCGCAACCCTAGAAGAGTATGGAAGTTATCCGTCCAAGCAGCAGAACACCCAGCGATACCAATCAAAATTAGGGCAGGAACTAAAATTTTCTTTAGACCGATACGATCAGCTAATACACCTAATATAGGAGTTGCAATTCCAACAGGCAATACATAAAGTGTCATCACCAGTTCAATTTCTCTGGTGGAGACATTGAATACTTCTGTTAAGGAAGGCAATATTGGTGCAAGGACTTGCCCTCCCATAATCGCTAGTAGCGTTGTACAAATAATGATGTAAAGATTTTTGTCTTTAGCGACATTATGTGTATTATTACGATCTTGTGTTGACATCGATAAGTTATTCATATTTTAAAAATTTGCCCCCATTGGTTTAGTTGCCACGATTACATTGCATCAGCAATACATAAATAGAGGACACATTTTTGAAGTTATGCAATTGTCCGATTTAGGTAACCGTGAAGAGAGTAAATGATTACAAGTATTGGAATATTATGCGAATAAATTCGTGATTTCACCCAAAATACAGACGTTGTATTACAACGTCTCTACTATCGCTGCGCGGAAGTTAAGAGTCAAAAGTCTGGTATTCAAGCTTGTGACAAAATTTAAAAACCGAAAAAATACTACAACCTTGCTATACGCAACTTTTATCTCGCCGGAAGTAGCCATTCGCAGCCAGAGAGGGGGGAGAGGAGCCACTGCTGCGGCACGGCTCCCTCCGTTGTAGCAAGTGGCGTGAGGAAAAAATTTTTATAGGTAATCGATTAGCTCGAAGGGAGTAATTACTTATTTTATTACCTCTTACCCCTTACCTCTTAATCGGCGTTGCATAATTGAAGTATGAATCGGGGTAAATACGATGGAATGTCCAAAGTGTGCATCTACTCACATACGCAAAAACGGAAAAAAGAAAAGTAAGCAGAACTACATTTGTGCCAATTGCGGTCGTCAATTTATTAATAATTATGATTCACAAGGTTATTCAAAAGAAATAAAACGTGAATGTTTAGAAATGTACGTCAATGGTTTAGGATTCAGAGCTATAGAGAGGCTAAAGAAAGTACATCATACTACTGTAATAACCTGGGTTAAAAAACTTGGCGAAGCGCTGCCAGACGCACCAGAAAATAACGAAATACCAGAAGTTACACAGGTTGATGAATTAGAAACTTTTGTTGGTTCAAAAAAAACAAATTTTGGCTGTGGACAGCAGTAAATAAGCATAGTCCAGGTATATTAAGATGGGTTTTGGGGGACAGAAGTTCCTACACCCGTTAAAATATTATGGTCAATGATAAGGTGTTGGCATTCTTATTTCTATGTAACCGATGGCTATCCGGTTTATCCATGTTTTATTAATGAGGAAGATCATATTGTTAGTAAAATATATATGACAAGAGTTGAAGGTGAAAATAGCCGTTTAAGACATTACTTAGCTCGACTTCATCGTAAAACGTTTTGCTATTCAAAATCCGAAGAAATGCTGAAATTATCAATTAAGTTAGTAATATATTATCTCAAGTATGGCTCTGTGGCGCTTGACGGACTCTAGGACCACAAGCTTAATGCGATCGCGCAATTCATACTCTAATTCAGCAACGCCTCTTAATCCTTACAAATCTGCTGGAGTATCGGGAGCAACAACTTCCCCTGTACCGATATTCAAAATCATATCTTGGTCGGTAATTAATTCGTTGAGTTCGGAAACTTGTAAATTCATCTCCTCGCAAGCCTTTCGTAATTCTGCGGCAAATGTTTTCAAATCCGAACCATAGCCACATTGAAGAGCAGCGGTTTGTATTCCTTGTTTCGCATTTGCTTTCGCACAGTCTACCAGATCCGTACCTTTTAATGGTGTAGGAGATGCCATATTTTACTTTTAATAGGTTAACAATAGTTATTGCAATTTTAACAGCAGTCGTAGATGTACTCATCTCTCCAATGGTTGAAGAGCTTTTCGGCTATAAAGATGAAATTTAACCGTGAATTGCTAATTGATAATATTTCTGTAGGAATATATTCTATCTGTACTACCTTGAGCTACGTAAATCGTAATTGTTAACTGATAATTATTAACTGATAATTGATAAACAATATAGGTAAGAGCCTTATAGCAGTAATAATTGATAATATGCTCCATATATCTGATGAACAACTAGAAAAATTTCGTTATCTTCAGTTAGATTTACGCGACAGATGGAAATGTATCGAAGGAGATGAAAGCGACAAGAGCGATGTTGATATTTTAGTGATTCCTTCCCTTACTCTCGATCAACGAGAACTAAAAAAGGTAGAAGGCTCCGAACATTATGAAGAACGATTGTTATTTGCCTTAATTCGCTTGTGGAACCCGCGCAATCGCCTAATTTATCTGACATCAGTACCTTTGCATCCCAGTATTATCGATTATTATTTACAGCTTTTACCAGGAATTCCTTTTTCTCACGCTCGCAATCGCTTGTTATTGCTTTCTACTTACGATTCTTCTCTCAAACCCCTTACCCAAAAGATTTTAGAACGTCCCCGATTATTAAAGCATATTCGACAAGCTTTAAGAATAGACAAATCGTTTATGATATGCTATAACTCAACAGATTTAGAAGCGCAATTGTCTTTAAAATTGGGAGTCCCCTTGTATGCTGCTGCTCCAGATGTGCAAATCTGGGGGACTAAGAGTGGTTCTAGACAAATTTTTGCAGAAGCTGAGGTTCCTCATCCAGATGGTAGTCAAAGGATGTGGAACGTATCCGATTTAGCAGAAGCGGCTGCGGGGTTGTGGGAACGTCAACCGACATTACAAATGATGGTAGTAAAACTTAATGAAGGAATTTCTGGGGAGGGGAATGCGCTGTTAGATTTAAGACAAATTCCCCAAGTAGCGCCGCCAATAGCTAACCATAAAAAAAGGGTAGCTGCGATCGCCGAAAGCTTTAATAATATGAGTTTTCAAGCCAAACAAGAAACTTGGTCAACATTTTCTGGACGTATAGCTGAATTAGGAGCGATTGTTGAGGCTTTTGTCGAAGGTGATGTTAAACTTTCACCAAGCGTTCAAGGGCGCATCACGCCGACAGGAGAAGTGGAAATTCTTTCTACCCACGACCAAATTTTAGGAGGGCCAGATGGTCAAATTTATCTCGGTTGTAAGTTTCCTGCTTCAAAAGAATATCGATTGCAGTTACAAGAATTAGGTTTACGAATTGGTCACAAGCTAGCACAAAAAGGTGCATTAGAAAGATATGGCGTAGATTTCATCGTCGTCAAGCAAGATGATGGAACGTGGGATATCCGTGCAATTGAAATCAATTTGCGAAAAGGTGGTACTACCCATCCTTTCATGACTTTGAAATTACTGACAAACGGTCGCTACGATATTCCTACAGGCTTATTTTATTCTCAACAAGGACGACCAAAATACTATATTGCTACCGATAATCTACAAAAAGACTGTTATCGGGGACTACTACCCAATGATTTAATGAATATTATAGCTCACTACAGATTGCATTTTGACAGCGGAACCGAAACGGGTACGGTATTTCATTTAATGGGTTCTTTATCAGAATTTGGTAAATTAGGATTAACTAGCATCGGTGATTCCCCGCAACAAGCGGAAGAAATATATAACAGAGTAGTAAAAGTCCTCGATAAAGAAACCCCAGGCCACGATCTGGATTTCTCGTTGCTATCGGAACAAACTTTTCCTATGTATTGGAATGAATGAGGTTAAAACTTAGGAATTGGGAACTAGGAGGACAGGAGTTCTTTAAACCTTAATCTTGAAAGGAGGATTTTTTCTTTAACTGCATCTCCTACCCATAATAAACCTTGATACCCACTTTTAGTAAAGTCCATTGAAAATTTGAAATAAGGAATTAAAAATAGGAAATTGGAAAGCTTTCTGGGGGGAAGTGGGTAAAACTGAAAGATATAAAAGAAATAATACCGTATTCGGTTAACAATTATCCGCTTCCCTATGCCCGTTTCCCCATACCCATTGCCCCATTCCCTATTCCCCATTCCCCGTGTCCCAACCTAAGTTAAATGCAATTTACTGCATAAATCCAGATTGTTTTCGGCCTTATCCCCAACCTTGGGGAAATAAATTTTGCCTTGCTTGTGGCGCACAATTACAACTTCAAAATAGATTTATTCCTCTTGAACGTTTGGGAACGGGGGGTTTTGCCCGTATTTACACAGTTTGGGATACCCAAGAACAAACAGAAAAAGTCTTGAAAGTGCTCGTGGAAACTTCACCAAAAGCACTGGAATTATTTGCCCAAGAAGCAGAAGTTTTACAAAGCTTAAAACATCCCGGCGTTCCTCAAATTGAACCAGATGGCTATTTTTTCCATAACCTCTCAAGTTCTACCTCCCAGTTGAGTTTACCTTGTTTGATTATGGAAAAAATTAACGGTCAAACTTTAGAGGAAATTCCTTATTTGTATCCCCAAGGTTGTTCTCAAGAGTTAGTGTTGGAATGGTTGGAGCAAGCGGTGGATATTTTGCGACACCTACACGAACACATGATTATTCACCGTGACATCAAACCTTCCAACTTGATGCTCCGTAATCCTTCTCCCACCTTAGAAGGCGCTCAATTAGTGCTAAT
Organism: Cyanobacteria bacterium P01_D01_bin.50; assembly: GCA_039200565.1. Lineage (GTDB taxonomy): Bacteria > Cyanobacteriota > Cyanobacteriia > Cyanobacteriales > Nostocaceae > Rivularia. The sequence continues at coordinate 19,547 of JBCCSG010000091.1, forward strand.
TGATTTTGGTGGTGCCAAACACTTGAATCTCCCCAATTCTAGCAGTGAATCGGGTTCTACGAGACTATTTTCCACCGGCTACAGCCCACCAGAACAAGTTACTGGACGTAATGTCGGGCCAACAGCCGATTTTTACGCCTTGGCGAGAACAATGATTGAATTGCTTACAGGTAAAAATCCCCAAGATTTAGAAGATCCCTTGACAGGAGTATTAAATTGGCGAGAAGCACTAAAACTTTCTATTAATGGTAGCAATGTCAACCCCCTTTTAGTAGATTTACTCGACGATATGGCACAAGAAGTTGTGCGATCGCGTCCGGAAAATGCGGTAATTATTCAAAAACGTTTGGCACATATAAATAACTCAACATCATATTTGCCAACAAATTCTTCATGGGATTTTTTTGCAGGAATTAAAACATCTATCCAACAAATTATTGTGGGAACAACTCAAGGGGTAAGTCAAACTACTCTTTTTACATTCAAAGTCATTGTAGGCACAATTCGTGGTTGTCTCGAAACCCTATGGACAATGATTTTGGCGAGTATTGGGGCTTGCATGGGTACAATCGTCGGGTTTTTTCTGGCTAAAACAATTCTTGGCTATAAAATCGGCGAAATTTTTACTAACCTACTAATAGCTTTTACATCCAAACCCCAACCCGTATTAGGTTCGGAAATAATTTTATTTGCAATATCCGGTTTAGGAACAGCTTGGGGAATAACATTGGCAGGAGGCTTTAATCAGCGGCGACGATTTTTGATCCCGTCATTAATGGGAATAATTGGTTATAGCGGAGGTTGGTTTATCTTACAGCTATACACCCGCACCGCGATCGCAGCACAACAAGGAGAAGGATGGGTAGGGCTGATATTATTTGCAATGTCACTTCTTACCCTAGGTTTAGGACTTCGTTCCCATCAAATCATCCATGCCATAATAACTGCATTTGGTACAGCTATTATTTTTGCAGGTTTAATAAATTTAGGTTTATCCCCAACTATATTAGACTCCTCTACTCCATTTGGGTTATCACAACTGTGGCTGAGAATAGCCTTCTTCTGTATGTTAGGTATTTTTATGAGTTTTTGGTTAGGAATAAGTAATTACCTAATCGTTCCCGTATTGCGCCTTTTGGGCTGGAGATAGTCAATCCAGTCAACAGTTTTATATACAACCCCTAACTCCTAACTCCTAACTCCTAACTCCTAACTCCTAACTCCTAACTCCTAACTCCTAACTCCTAACTCCTAACCCCTAATTCCTAACTCATTACTCCTTACCCTCAATGCCCCATGCCCAAAAAAAGTGAATCCCTCCGCCACCAAATAACTGGGCTAGAGGGATTCGATAATTCGTTGACTATAGAGCTTCGGTATATATCTCGATGCCATCTATTTTAAGACTGGTATGTAGCATTGGGTAGTTCAAAACTAACATTTTACAACTTTTTTATAGTTTTTTAATAGATTCTTTATACTTGTTATATAATTGTTTATTTATATGTGTAAGTATAACAATACATAATTGTTTCAAACCATTACGTTCATAAGTATCTCTAAAGAATATGAAATTAGCAGTTGTAACTAGTATTACATTATTAGCTTGTGTTGGATTCATAGAACAAGTAAAAGCATCCAATCCGCAAGATATAGAATTGTTTAGAACAACTGGCTCTTGTCCGAGGTGTGATTTAAGTGGTGTAGATTTATCCCAAGCTAATTTGTCAAGAGTAAATTTACGTGATGCAAATTTGTCAAATGCGAATTTAACAGGTGCAAATTTGTCAAATGCGGATTTAACAGGTGCGAATTTACAAAATGCTGTGATGAATAACGTTAATCTTTCAGGTGCTTCTTTGACAGGTGTTAATCTGAGATCGGCTTCTTTGGAAAATGCCGATTTATCCTTTGCTGCTTTGATGAGTGCTAATTTATCAGCAGCGAATTTAACTGGGGCAAAAATGTTTTTAACCAACTTCCGAGGAGCCAATTTCCGATTAACTACCTTGACTAATGGTGTAGTATCATCTGATAAACCTTATGGTTGGTCTTTACAATCGGAGAGTTTAAAAAATTGCAACGAGTTTACAGCCGAAGATGCTCGCGGTACAACTTGTTCTATTGAATAGATTATTTAAGTAATTTGTAATACGAAATTGTCTGGTGGGGCTGGCACATTTTGATTGTAGGTTGTGTGACACTTAGTAAGATGATCAATTTAATAATAAGACTTCTGGTGTCACGCACCAAACAGATATTGTGGCAATTTCATAAGTCCTGTTTTTGTTAACAAAAAACTTTAAAGTGAAAACAGACACTATTTTTTATCGGCTTTTTCAAACCTTTCCCAGTATATTCTTTGAACTTATCAACCAACCACCTCAATTAGCTGAAAATTATCAATTTTCCTCTGTAGAAGTTAAACAACTTGCTTTTAGAATTGATGGTGTTTTCCTACCTCAGACAGATGCGCCAGAAATACCAATTTACTTTGCAGAAGTACAATTTCAACCAGATAAAAAATTTTATTCTCGTTTCTTTGCGGAAATTTTCAATTATTTAGATAAAACAGAATTAACAAACAATTGGTACGGAGTTGTAATTTTTCCTAACACAAGTGTAGATACCGGAGAAACCCAACGCTACCTTGAATTACTCAACCCTCAAAGAGTAACTCGTATCTATTTAGATCAATTAGATCGAATTCAAACATCTTCCCTAGGAATTGAAACCCTTAAACTGATTGTAGAACCAGAAACAACAGCAACAGCCAAAGCTAAACAATTGATAAATTCAGCACAACAACAAATAGTTGATGCAGTTACCCAGCGAGAGCTTATACAATTAATAGAAACCATAATTGTCTACAAATTTCCACGTTTAAGCAGAAAGGAGATAGAGAAAATGTTGGGATTGGGAGAATTGAAGAAAACAAGATTTTATCAAGAAGCTTTTGAAGAAGGGAAACAGAAAGGTAAGTTAGAAACCGTACCGATTTTGCTACAACAAGGTTTAACTGTAGAACAAATTGCTCAAGCTTTAAATTTAGATTTAGAAACAGTTAGACAAGCTACTCGAAAACAATCTTAAATTATTTATTGGAAAATTAATAATAGATATGCATTAATTAAAGACAATCAGGACTTACGTAACTGTCACAAGGAATGGTGCGTGAAACGCACCGAGCGTGTGTGGCTCATCTCATCTTCCGAGTGCCGGGTGAGTCACTACAGCAAATCTGCCCACTGCCTATGAACCCATCTTAGTTTTAGGTTTGATGTCAGTCGTGGATGTGTAAGCATTCGTGCCAAATGTTTTGCTGTTATTTTCATTTTCATCCACTGGCGGACTTAGGGTAAGTTGTACCACAGCTAGCAATGCGAAACCAAGGAAGCTGGCATACAGAAATTCACTTTCAGGAAATTGGCTTCCCAGCCACCCAGCTAAGGGATAGGAAATTGCCCACCACAAGTGACTCCAAGCAAAATGTGCGCCGTAAACCCGTCCT
>JBCCSG010000092.1:0-22887 GCA_039200565.1 Cyanobacteria bacterium P01_D01_bin.50
AGGGAGTATGAATTATTAATAAACTGTTGTGGGTAATTGTTGTTCTATCTTTAGTAAGGCTTCGACTCGCGCTTCGGTACTGGGATGAGTTCTAAATAAGTTTCCCATAAAGTTTCCACTAAAGGGATTTATAATTAACAAAAGCTCAAAAGCAGGATTTGCTTCTATCGGCATTTGTCGTGCAGTGGCATCTAACCTTTGTAAAGGGCGGGGATTACCCGTTAATTTCGCTGCACCACCATCGGCGGCGAATTCGCGGGTGCGGGAGATTGCTAACTGAATTACGCTGGCAGCTAATGGTGCCAAGGTAACTGTCAATATTATCCCCAAAGGATTCGCACCTCTATTTTCATCCCGTGAATTTCCACCACCAAACCATAAGCTATAACTTGCCATCTGCGCCAAAAAGGAAATTGCACCAGCTATAGTCGCACTAACGGCTTGGGTTAAGGTGTCGCGATTAATAATGTGGGTAAGCTCGTGAGCAATTACACCTTCAAGTTCATCAAGAGGGAGGATGTTTAAAATCCCTTCTGTCACTGCGATCGCTGCATTTTCTGGATCTCTTCCGGTAGCGAAGGCATTAGGGTTGGAACTAGGGACTATATATACTCTTGGTGTAGGAATATTTGCTCTCTTCGATAGCCTTTCTACCATAGAATATAACCCTGGTGCATCCGGTGGGGATACTGGCTGTGCTCCATAAGCTGCCAAGGCAATTTTATCTGATTGATACCAAGATACAAGGTTAGTTACTGCTGCTATGCCAATACCTATAATTAAACCTGCACTACCGCCAATTATCCAATAACTAATAGCTATCAAAACACCGCTCAGTGCAGCTAACAAAACGGCTGTTTTTAATTGGTTGCCCATATTTCTCTCCCAATAACCGATGCTGTTTCCTGAACAAGTTTTTTCTTACTAACAGCATTACTTTAACCGTGCCTTAATTGTATCTATCTAAATTAAAATTCTTTGGGTAGAAAACGCTAACACTTAAGTACGGTTTTGCCTACCAATACTTTTATATTATTGTATAACTTTTTACTTATTATTTAGTATATTTTAATATTTTATTCAAAATTTACTATTGATTCATTATGATTTTTCTTATTTATCATTCATGAATATATCAAGCATCTATCTTTAGTATTAATTAAAAATAAAAAGATTAATAAACAGATATTTTTTGAGTAGAGAGATTGTAATTTTATAGTGAAGTATATAGCTGAAACTACATATCCTGAAATCTTTTAAAACCTTTGAATTGCTAAAATATATATTAGTCAGTAAAGCTACTTGAAGTGAGTAACCATATGATTGCGTTTTATAAATAGTCTCGGTAGAATTTTCCCAAAATACAGCCTTTCTATTTACAATTTACAGTACCTGAATGCGATCTGATTTTTTAAAAGGCTGCTGCATGACATTTATTGTTTACGTTAACTGTTCGTTATAACAATGGAGAAAGTAAATATATTCTGAAGTGGGTGTGAAGTTTTAAGGATAAACCGGATGACTCAAAAGTTTAATAACACAGGAGCTTTAGAAAAGATGGGAAAGACTTTGCACTTCTTTGCAGGGTTTATCATCAGCCCTTGGGTGAATGTATCCCTCTTCAAAAAAATGCAAAAAAGAATAGAAATTTTAGAAAGAAAATTAGAAAGTGATTCCCTAGGGGCAGAGTTATCCCAAGAGAGGATGATTTATTCTTTGCAAAAACAGCTTGACTTATTAGAAGAAAGTACAAATTATCGTCTCGATAAAATACTCAACTACGAACTACGTCATCAGGTTTTGGAGGTAATTCAAGGACAAATAGACTTTATCACTAGAATTATCAAACCAACTGTAGAAGTATTATTGAGAGAATTGGAGGATAAAAAAATCTCTGATGTTAGAATAGTCAGTCTCAAAGAAATTCAAGAAAGACAGGAAAAACTGCGTTACTCCTTAGAACATATTGAACGAGAATTAACAGTATCGATTCCAGAATTCCAAGCACAAAGAGCTGGATGTGTAGAAGGGGGAAGATGGCTACTAGCGAATAGAATAGAATTAGCACAAACAGTAGCATGGGAACTATTAACTCAACAACATCCTCATACAGAAGAATTTAGTCGCAATATTAGTAAATATTTGAAACTCATTGGTAGCTGTATGCACAATGAAATCGAACCCCGTTTACTTTATAAAGGAGTTGTAACTCATTACGAACCGCCTGTTGAGATATACTTGAAGGCATTCGAGTTAATTAGAGGTAAATATATCAGCTACTGGCAAAATTCATCTGTAGTTTCAGATAAAGCAATTGATGAATTAAAAGGTTACTTTGACTATTTAATCGACTATTTTGTTAACGTTTTAGTCTAATAAGAGCGAATTTTTTATATCTTCTTCGATTGTAGCTATATACTTTGCTTGTTTACTTTCTACTTTCGATAAAAATGAAAGCATCATTCGTATCAGTTTGCTTTGCTGCCAACATTTTTCTGTTTCTAACAGAGTCGCTAAGTTTTCCAAGGCTTTTATCAAAGCAGCATTATATTCTTGAAAACGTTGATCTAAAAACTGATGTTGAGTCATAAAATAAATTTAATTTACATAATAATTGTTTCTTCGGATAACTATATACCCAGGATTTAACATATAAAAATTTCATAAAGGTAGATAAAATTTTCATCAAGAAAAATACCCCCGATTTTAAGGTGAATAAGAATTGATAATTCACTAAGTAGCGAGGCGTTGAAAATAGTAATTAGAAATAGTGAATAGTGAATGGTGAATAGTGAGTAGAAACAAGGCTTTGGGTAAATTACCCTCAAACCCTTATTCCTATTGCCGGCTTGCCTTATCCCAATTACTATTTTCAATGCCAACCTACTTAGGAATGATAACTAACACAAATAATTAGCGTTTACTGGAGGTACGATTCATCTCCTTCATATGACAAGCCCTCCAGGCAACGCGTACGCTAAATGTTATCTGTATTATGTATCACATATTCTCAGGATAAACCCTTCTCAAATTACGGCTGTTAAATGAGTTAATTGCGTGGATTTTGTATAATTATTATTCTTGTTTATTTAAAGTCTCTTTACTTGCTTGATTTAGGCATTAAAGCTATAAAATATCAAGAATGAATCTACTACATGTCTTAGAAGGTACAATTCTGTATGCATGCAAATTTAAATCAGTTTGCCACTAATATAAATCAACTTGATTTAGAGCAACCGCGCGACGAACACTTTTTTTCCTTACCTACCCCACTCAGCAAGTGGCTAATTACAAATTTACTCAGAGGCAAAGAAGATAACAATATTTTTATCTTGCTGGTGACGATAAATATTCTTTTAACGAGTCTACCCTTAGCCATTGGGTTGTATGTCTTAGAAGGTAGAGTAAATAGCTTCTTGCTAATAATCCTTGGTGCAGCTTATTTATATTTTCACCTATCAACATATGCTAGATCCTTTATCCTCGCTCTTCATTACTCAACCCATACTCCAATTTTCAATAAAAAGTGGAGATTTTTAAAACATATAAATACCAGCTTCCTATGTAATTTATTTGGTATTCCACTTTGGGTATACTACTTGCATCATATTGCAATGCACCATTGTGAGAATAATACAACTCCCTACGATCTTAGCTCTACCATGCCTTATCAAAGAGATTCAAAGTGGCAGCATTTTAAGTATATGTTACGCTTTGCTGTGGCAATTTGGGTTGAATTGCCTTATATTTTCTTCCTTAAGAAACGTTATAAATTTGTGCTGCGATGTATCTTGGCTGAGTTGATTTTTTTCACTACTATTTCTTGTCTTTTCATACAAAGTCCAATCGCCACCTTCTTTGTCTTCATCCTACCCTTGATTTTCATCTCTTTTGCTCTAATGCAAGGTAATTGGAAACAGCATATCTTTGTCGATCCTGAAGATCCAACTAATAACTATAAATCAACTTTTACTTGTATCAATACTCCTACAAACTCACGTAACTTCAATGATGGCTATCACATTGAACACCATAAAAATCCTAGTGTTCCTTGGTATCGCCTTCCTGAATATTTCCAGAGAAATCTTCACGAGTACATCGAAAATGATGCCTTTATTTTTACAGGAATTGGCTCCATGGAAGTGGGACGTTTGGTTCTTAATGGACAGTTAGATCTACTGGCTGATTATTATCTCAATATTGGACAAAAGCAACGAACTAAAACTGAGTTAGTTACAGAATTTAAACGGCGCTTATCCTGCATTAAATAATTCACAACACCCAGTTATATACTTTTTATTCATTCAAAGTTCGCGATAGATTTTCCAACATCAAAAAAATCTACAAAAATATATTGTATTTTATCAATAATATAGAAATCATCGCTGAATACATATGAATTAAAAAACTAGTTTAACTGACATATTATTACAAGTCATATTATTGAATATTGATGAAAATTTTTCCAATAACGAATAAAATTAATTCATCATAATAATATTGATCTCACATCTCAAGGTAAAAAGTAAAGGCTAACTACTTTATAAAAGCAATTAGCCGTAGCACCAGGAAACTTTAAAATTTTATTCGCCCTTGTAGCGCGAGTATATTAATTGATATATCTCAGATTCTTCTAGAGTTAGCCGGAGTGTCTGTTCAAAGAATATTGCCTTACATATGCAACAGTTCAATATCAGTTAGAATTTTTGCGATCGTTCACGAATTATCTATACGTTGAGATAGATATTTACCTTTAATATTCTGATTAAAATACCTACCCACTGCCTCGGATGTATATAAATCTTCCCAGGTATCTTCATCTATATCTGAATATTGATATACCGCACCATTATTAAACTCTATCTGTAAGACTTCATTTTCAGAATCGTATCCAATAGCATTTGCCATATTTGAAGCTACTGGTAACATACCAAATGATTCCTCCTCCTCTAACAGTGGCGGAGGCTCTGCAATTAACTCATTTAAATCCTGCAATCCTTCGTAAGCCTGTATTGGTGCGGGTATCTCTAAAAATTCTAACTCGTTGCCTCTATCAAGTAATAATTGTAAGCATCCCTTTGAGTGAGCCACTCCTAATACTTTACTTAAATCAAGCTTGCTAAACTTCATCTATTGTGCTCTCCTATTAACAGATACAGGTGGAATCTCTCAATCCCAATCCTTAGATTTGTATCTCAAATATTTATATAGTACATTAGTATCATAAAAATAGTTAGCAGTCAACAGTGAGTAGTGAGGAGTTAACAGTTAGGAGTTAAATTTTCTTCCCCCAGCTCCCCCAGCTCCCCATCCCCTATCTCCAAATCTTCCAACGATTCACGCCAATCGCAAGCAAGGACATTTTTGTAAATAACCATCGGCTTTACGTTGTGCATCTGGATTATCTATATGTGTTGGGGTTGGACGAATGATACCGTTAAATAAGTCATCTAAGCCGTAAGGATAGAAAAATTCCCATTCTCCTTGATTATCTAAACGAACACCTATTGCTGCTGTAGTATGCAGCCAGTTTTTTATTCCATCTTCAGTACTAGTGTAAGTTTTTCTACCAGAGCGCCACCGAGCGAAGCTTGCTTGATTTTTTACATCGAATAGATAATCTGGAAATAGATTAGTTAAGGTTGTTTTTGCTGCTAATTCTTGATTTCGATCGCCTGTTTCGTCGAAAAATGCAATATCAAAGTCATTAATAAACAGTTGACAGTTTTCGCCAAAAATCGAATGCCAAACTGTGTTTCGCAAAGCACCCCCAGCTAACCACCAATCGGGGAGATTGAGTTGAGATATGGCTGGTAATACAGCGCCGACTTGAGAATCTCTTAAAATACTTTGTAAGCTATTGATATTGTTCATCAAGAGTAAATATTTGATAAGTCTGCATTTTTGTGAGTATATCAGTTCAAGAAGAATTGAGAGTTTGAATATAAGAGTTTTTGAATTGTAAAAGACGTTGCATTGCAACGTCTTTACATCTATTTTCTATTTTATTTTTACAGGCTATTAAACTAAACGAAAGATAAATGGATAGCGGTAGGGTTGATCTGGCGAGTTCAACACTTGAACAAGGGCAATAATTGGCATTACAACAGTGATTATACCCAAAACGAACAGTAGTGGAATACCGATCAAAATTATAGTCAGCATTCCAGCAACTACTCCGTAGATGTAAAGGTTTATGTGAAAATTCAAGGATTCTCTAGCATTAGCCTTTACAACTGAGTCTTCTGTAATAAATAAAATTACAAGCGGTATGGCAATCGATATAACTATAGAGCTAAAAAATATCGCTCCATGACATAACCCAGATAATAGTTTGCGCACTTTAGCGTCTTCCATATTACAGACTCTTACTAGATATTCTGTATACTTCTACAATCATACATAATCGTATTTACGAGTAATGTCATTTAAGTTAATATTAGCGCGTGATTTGTATAATTTTTATTTAAAAGATACATGTAATTACGTAAGTATGATTTAATTTCTTTGAACAGGGTTTCAAATTACACGATCTATTCTTTAGTTTCTGATTATTAATCAAAATCTCCGACCGTAAGTAATACAGCTAAAATGTCTTTTGTTCTGATTATTTAAAGTAATGTTTAGATTTTTTTGTATGATTATTCACTTTTTTATCTAAAAATATACCTATGATAAATGGTACTTAAATTTTAGTTTTGATCTCTACTTTCTACTGTGCTCTCCCCTGGTGTCTGGTCATTTTTGGGTTAAAGGAGTATTTCTTCGTAGGGGATATTCAATCCTAAGTAATTTAAGCAAATTTGGCACAAATTAAAATGGTTCAACCAAGGATTCCCCCATACAATGCAGCAGAAATAAAGCTGAAATAAAGCACCCGTTCAAAAGGGTTTAAACACCTATTCTATGATAATTTTGCTCGCGTGAGGTCGCTGTCTGTTTTGAATGCCAGGCTTTTTACTTCCGCACAGCTGTACTAGTACAGTGGGCGCGGAAATTTGGCAACCATTGCCAACGATTGAAATCCTTATCCTACAAGACTTATTACTTCTTACTTCTTACTTCTTACTTCCGCGCAGCGGTACTAGTGCTATGGGTTCTGTATGAGATTAATTATTATATACCTCTTAAAGAAGATTGACTCAAAAGATGCTTAGTTATATAATTATGGGTTTTTAATTAGCAGTTGTTTTATTAATTCACTAATAAAAAGTTTATAGTATAATTCGATTAAAGAATTTGAAGACATAAGTGTTTTCATATTTATGAAGAAAAATAGGGAGAATCGATTATTGAATTGTGAGAAAGATCGCGACCTAATAGAAATCTGTTAAATGTTGACGGGAAAAACAAATGGACGCAAAAAAGTTTCACCAAAAAAGTGTTTTCTTAGCTCTAGCAAATAAGGCGGTAAAAGCGTCTAGTGGACTATTTGAGTTAGTTAATGGCTGTCGCACAATTATCACAGATTCCGTACCATTTTTGATCGCCAGTGCGGTTTTTTTAACTGTAGTTAGTTTACACAGTCCGATGCTACTATTTTGTTTGCTGTTAGGCAGTTTAATTGCAGTAGTAATGCAGCAAATTGCGTGGCGGTTGGATTTACCAAAGCATAAAATAATCGGATGGCAAATTTTAGCGATCGCCATTATTCTGTGTGCGTTTTGGTTGGATTATTTTGCGGCACCGGCACAAGCACAATTTTTCGGTAAGGCTGAAGATTTTTTTAAGAATACTTTAACTGAAGGTTCTTCGGATTCAGGCACTAATGATGCTGTAAGTCTAGTATTTAATGTGTTGCGAGCACTTTATTTACTCTACATTGCTGTTGCTTTAATTGGTGTAGTGAATGCGGTTCGTCAAGATGAAGATTGGCAAAATATTGCTAGAACTCCTTTATTAGTCGTTGTCGCCGTCACAATAGCTGATGTTTTAACAGGGTTTATTATTGGTAACTAACAATGAACAATTATCAATTATCAATGAACAGTTAACAATGAACAGTTAACAGTGTAAGAATTATCAATAAACGATGAAAAATACTGGTAACCATTAACTACTAACCACTAACTACTCACAATTAACAATTAATGGATAAAGATTTTCGACCTGTAAATCAAATTTTAGGAACTCAACCTTCATTAGGTCCCCTTCCAGCGGATCAAATATTTCCTTGGACTATAATTGCTTTAGCTGCTTATTTTATTGTCAATGGCGTTTTTGGAGGTGTTTTTGATGATGATTTTCAAAAGTGGTTGTGGACAACTTTAATTGCTGGTTGGGGAATGGGCACTTGGTGGATATTAACGGGTGGTAGAAGTTGGCGTTTTTTAAGTAAGTTTATTGGTGTTCCTACTTGGACAAGAGGAATTGCACGTTATCATAGCTTTTTGTCAGTAAACTATGAAGCCAAAAATCGGCAAGAAAAGCGTCGCAAACGTCGCAAAAAGTAGTACGGTTAGATTAACTCCTTTTGAGGATGCTTTACATCTGGCAACGATGTTAAAGTTGTCTCTTGATGGTAGGGATATTGGTGCTTATATTTTAAATAAGGGGAACAAGAAAGATAGTTTTTGTTTCGTTTTTGGTTTCGATTGTCGGGGTATTCATACTACTTTAACACCGGAACAAATTGATACTATTTGTAATAATATTGAAGCTGGGTTAAAAGATATTCCTTTCGGCGAAAGACTTACGTTTCATTTGGGTTCCTTTACTCAGGAAAGCAAACGACAGCAAGAATTAGCCAGTTTAGTTAAACAAGCTGCTTCGCCGAATATTAAATATTTACTGATGGCGGAACGCGCTAGAATTAGGGAATTGACTAAAAGCGGTATTCGCAAGCCAAAATTTTTACGAATTTACGTTACTTTTACTGTTGAACCTGATACCACTAATACCGATGATTGGATCGAAAGGCTGTTAGCAAAGGGTGAAAAGTGGTGGTTGAAATTCAAAGGCGATTTAACTGCTTCACAGCATCAACGCATCGAAACTGTAGTCAAAAGCGCTTATAAGCAAGGTTTTCGTCGTTGGGAACAGCTTTTATCTAACAAGATGGGGTTGGATATTAAGCCAATGAGTGCAAAACAACTTTGGGGGGAGATGTGGCGACGGTTTAACGATACCCAACCTATTGATATTCCTCAGTTAGTTACTTTAGATGAAACAGGATTGCACGAACAGGTTTATTCTGACTTAGCTAGTACCAAGTTGTTAATTGACAATCTCCACAGTACTACTTTGTTGATGGAAAAAGATGTACCCTGTGCCGATAGAAGTTGGGTTAACGTTAACGATCGCTACGTTGGTGTGTTAACTTTTCTGGAAAAACCCGGAGGTTGGCAGAATAAATCATCTCAATTAAGGTACCTTTGGGAATTGGTAGCGAGGGAAACTGTTGTCGATACGGAGATATTTTGTCAATTAAGTGCGGCGAATCCGGCGTTGGTGAAAACCACTTTGCAAAGGGTTTTGAAGCAATCTAATATGACGGCGAAGCTGGCTGAAGAGAAGAGTAAAACTATCGATGTTGGCGCTCAGTTGAAGTTGAAAAAATCGGTAGCAGCTCAGGAACAGTTATATGAGGGTGCTGTCCCTATTTATACGAGTGTTGCTATGTTGGTACATCGCGATAGTGTCGAAAAGTTAGATGAAGCCACAAGATATATTGAAAACTGTTTTCAACGCCCTGCACAAGTAATAAGGGAAACGGAATATGCTTGGAAAATTTGGCTGCAAACTTTACCTATTGTGTGGGAAGGTTTATTAGCGAAACCTTTTAACCGTCGTCAGCTGTATTTAACTAACGAAGTACCTGGTTTAATTCCTTTGGTAAAGACTAGGGAAGGTGATGGCAAGGGTTTTGAATTAATTGCGGAAGAAGGGGGAACACCTATACAGCTTGATTTATTCAACCAACATAAAAATTTAGCTTTATTCGCCACAACTCGTGCTGGTAAATCGGTGTTGGTTTCCGGAATTTTAACTCAAGCTTTGGCACATAATATTCCCGTCATAGCTTTGGATTTTCCCAAACCTGATGGTACTTCCACTTTCACAGACTATACGGAATTCATGGAAGATTGGGGAGCTTACTTCGATATTTCCAAACAATCGAACAATTTATTTGAACAGCCAGATTTGCGAGCATTGAGTTATGAGGAGCAGAAAGATAGATTTGGGGATTACGTTGCTTTCTTAGAATCAGCCTTGATGACGATGGTATTGGGTTCGTCGGGGGAAAGTCAACTCTTATCACAGACAGTGCGATCGGTAATTAACTTAGCATTGAATGCCTTTTTTAGTGATGAAGGGATAAGAAAGAGATATGAAAGTGCGATCGCCGATGGATTTGGTTCGGCAGCTTGGTACAATACACCCACTTTAAAAGATTTTCTCACATTTTGTGCGCCAGAGCATTTAAATTTAGAAACTCACGGTAGAAGGGTAGAAGATGCCTTGAGTCAGATAGATTTGCGGTTGAGATTTTGGTTATCGAGTAGAGTTGGACAAGCAATTTCTGCACCATCGAGTTTTCCTACCGACGCGCAACTTTTGGTATTCGCATTGAGGAATTTATCGGATAGTGAAGATGCAGCGGTATTATCATTGAGTGCTTATTCGGCAGCATTAAGAAGGGCATTGAGTAGCCCAGCATCGATATTTTTCATCGATGAAGCGCCGATTTTGTTTGAATTCGATCAAATTTCGGACTTAGTGGGAAGAATTTGTGCCAATGGAGCTAAAGCGGGAATTAGAGTTATATTATCAGCACAAGATCCAGATACGATCGCCAAGTCTAAAGCAGCGTCGAAAATTTTGCAAAATCTGACAACTCGATTGATAGGTAGAATTCAGCCAGTAGCAGTAGATAGTTTTGAAAGCATATTAAAATATCCCCGCGACATAATTAGTCGTAATGCATCAGAAAGTTTCTTTCCCAGAAAAGAAGGAGTTTATAGTCAATGGTTGTTAGATGACAACGGAATTTATAGCTTTTGTCGTTACTATCCAGGTTACGAGCAGTTAGCAGTGGTTGCCAATAATCCTAGCGAGCAAACAGCGAGGAATCAATTTATGGAAAGTCATGGCGATAAATATGAAGCAATTTCTGCATTTGCGCGGCAATTGGTAGCTTCTTTGAGAAATCAGTAATCAATTAACAGTTAACAGTGAACATGTAGGGTGCTGTTACGGCTTGAGTATGTATTATTTGAGGTTAAATGTTTGATAATGCCGTAACGCACCATTCTAATAACAGTCAACAGTACCATGACAGTGAACAGTAAGCAGTTATTAATTTATCATCTTCAGCTATCAACTATCAAACAATATGAAAAAAACAATTATTATTACGCTTTCATTCACATTAGCTATCGCTTTGCCAGCAATGGCTCAAATAGGGAATGTTTGGAATGACTTTCAGAATTATGCGATCGATTTACAAAATTATTTAAAAGATAACATCTCAGATACCTTGCAACCTGTAGAATTGGAAACTCAAACGGCTATCAACAGCTTTACTGGAGAATTAAATATCCCCAATCCGGTTGCAGTGAGGAAAAGTTTAAACGATGATATAACAATTTTTTCGCTGTCAGATAACTTTGAAAATAATCCAGCAGTAAACGCCAAGTCTGTTGGAAATGAAATAGAAAGACAACTGACTCGTGGTGTGGCGGTAGGGATTTTAGGTGAAGAAGCACAAATACGTTTGAGAAACAAACTTGAAAATCTCAATAATTCTCTTGATAGTACGTCACAGATAGCAGAAAATGCGCGAGAAAAATCGCAAAATATATTACAGCGTATTGCAGAAACTGGTATTGATGCTGCTAATCCGTTATCACCATTACTCAATCGAAGCCAGTCAGAATTAATTAGATTGCAATTACAAAGCATTCAAATCGAAACCGAACAATCTAAAATGATGGGAGAAAACCTGGCTCAAACAATACAATTACATCAAACCTTACAATATTCTAACTTGAATTTAGCCAATATTTCCCAAGAAATTGAAGAATCAAACCGTGCTAGAAGATTCAACTCATCCGCAGAAGCAGCAAGACTTTTAAGAACAACTTCTCAAGTTGATTTGATAGGGAGGAAGAAATAGTTAGGAGTTATGAGTTAAGAATTAGAAGTTATGAGTTGAAAGGTGTTTATTAAAAAAATTGCATTTTAGGGTGTGTTAGACGCACGATTAATTATGACTTTATGCGATAAATTGTATAGGTCTAACGCACCATGTGAAATTGGTGCGTTACGGCTAATTTATACTTACTCTAAATCTCAAATCTTTACATAGCCGTAACACACCCTACAAGAAACTATCAACTATCAAATATCATATATCAAATCCAAAAATGCTATTAGCACAAATTGGTATCAATGAAATTTTAAACGATGGTGCGACTACGGCACAAAGTATTGCTGAGGGTTGGGATAAACAATGGGTAGATTTATTACAGAATAATACCAATAATAATTTATATGGAGCTTTAACTAATTTAGGTGTTTTCTTCGCGGTTGGTACTTTGCTGATTTTTATGATGCAATGGTTGAAAGATACGATAAATAACGATTATTCTGGTCCCATAACAGGTTTAATCTGGCCTTTCGTAGTAGTTTTATTCTTAACCAACACTGGAAATGGAACTGTATTATCAAATTTAACATTAGGAGTACGAAATTTCGTTAATAATATCAATCAACAAGTAGTAGAATCAGCCGATGTCGATCAAACTTATCAACAAGCGATCGCCATGAGTGTTGCCGAAGATGTGGTAGGTTCATTTTTACGTCCATGTCAATCTCTTACTGGAGAACAACAAAGACAGTGTTTTACCAAAGCTACAGAAAAAATTGATACCCTATGGCAAGAATATAGAAGCTTATACGGCGATAAACCTTGGATCAATCGATTAGAAAATCAAGTAAATCAAATCACTTTAGGAACCGGTGTTTTATCGGAAGAGGCATTTAATTCATTTCTGGGTTCCACCGTCCAAGTTACCATCAAAAACTTTTTAATTTCCCTGCAATCAGCTTTTGCTAACTTGATAGAAGCTACAATGTTATTGGTCGCAGCTTTAGGACCTTTAGCAGTAGGAGGATCGTTACTACCAGTAGCTGGTAAACCAGTTTTTGCATGGTTGACAGGGTTTTTCTCCTTGGGAATTGCCAAGATTTCTTTTAATATTATTGCGATCTTAACAGCTTCAGTAATTGTAAACGGTCCAGCACAAAATCCCAACACCAACCCCGATTTAATGTGGTTTATAATTTTTCTGGGAATACTAGCCCCTATTCTATCTTTAGTAATTGCGATCGCTGGAGGTTTTGCTGTATTCAATGCTATTAGTAATACCGCTTCTTGGGTTAAAGAAAGAGTTTAAAATAAGTTAGTTGTTAGTTGTTATTACTTCTTACCTCTTACTTCTTACTTATTACTTATTACTCGATCATGGTACGTTTACTTGAAAAACGAAAACGAAAGGGAAATCTGTTAGTAACCTTTGCTGTTGCGACTTTTGCTTTACATTTATTAACTTTACTTTTATTAATAATTCAAGGATTGACTATTCGTCAATTAAGTGTAAAGAAGCCTCCGACTTTTGTACAATTAGTTGATGGTAAACCTGTAAATAACGACTCAGAGTTGCAGCGAAAACCCGAAAAAATTCGCGAATTCGTGAGTAAAACCATGATATCAATGTTTAATTGGTCAGGTAAACTACCAGCGCAAAATATCAATCAAGCTACTAACCCAAAAAAAGATTTAGGAATATCAATCAAAACACCCCGTGGTGGAAGTAAAAAAGTGGCTACAAGTAGTTGGATATCTAGCTTTGCATTTTCAGAAGATTTTCGTAAAGGATTTTTGAGTACAGTAGCAGAATTAACGCCATCAGAGGTATTTTCGAGTAAATCAAATCAAGCAATATTAGCTTCCTTAGACATTACCAGAGTTTATCCTCCTCAACAGATTGAACCTGGTAAATGGAGAGTGGGAATGGTGGCGAATCTAGTTCAAAAACGCGGCGAAGAACAAAAAATAGTCACACCTTTTAATAAAGATATTTTTGTACAAGCAGTAGATACTTTTGATTATGGGAATGCAATAAATCTCACGGATTTACAAAAAGCAATTTATACTACTCGTAGGGATAAATTAGAAATTTATGAAATCCGAGAATTATGCTTAGCTGATCGATATGACAATTTAGCTACAGACGGATTTAATCGTTGTCAAAATCGGTGAAGATCCGATAGTTTTGCCAATTAACTTCTGTACAATTAGCATTGAAGATTTCACCTTCGCGCTCATGCAAACCCTAAATACAGATAAAAATCAAACTAATATCGTTCCTTTATTTGCCATAGGCACATTTGGCTTACATTTATTCACATTGCTTTTACTTATGTTTCATGGCGGAATGTTACAGCAAGTAAAGCGAAAATCCGTACCTCAAACCTTGGTACAATTCGCAGATGGAAGAGTTATAACCGCTGATGCCAAAAATAATTTAGAGCGCAATCGAGAGACAATTCGCCGTTTTGTCGGTGAAACCATGACTTTGATGTTTACTTGGTCTGGGTTACAATCATCAACGGTAGTTTGGAATGTAACTTCCGAATTATTGAGAAACGATTTTAAACGCCAATTTGCTCGAAATTTTAATAACTTTGAGTTAGAAAGTCCCGAAGAGAATGTTTTAGTCATTCAGAGGATTTCTCAACCGGAAGTAATTTCCGAAGGAAAATGGAAAGTTGAAATATTAGCTTACCGTTTAATTTTCAGTCGT
The DNA here is from genome assembly GCA_039200565.1 of Cyanobacteria bacterium P01_D01_bin.50. GTDB lineage: Bacteria > Cyanobacteriota > Cyanobacteriia > Cyanobacteriales > Nostocaceae > Rivularia. The sequence goes on from JBCCSG010000092.1 coordinate 14,811, forward strand.
GGCGATCGCTTAGGAAAGTCAATACCCTTTAATAAACAAATTTTAATTGAAGCCACAGATGAAATAAATTCTCTTCCTAACCCCCCAACTCCTTTAAATTTAGCCGTTTACCGTCTTGGAGAAGCAAGAATGCAAATTTACAATATCTGTGACATCGAAGATAAAACTTGTTCTCAAAATTTGTAAGAAGCCCTCGCTCAATTTTAAATTGCTCTCTAAAACGTAAATCATCTTACATTAAATAATCTATAGTACTTTTATATTTTTGCGTACAAAATCAATATTCGATAAGGGAAGGCAAGCGTTGCGTAAATATTTTGAATTCATATTGTGACTAATATATTTTGGAAACTAGATTGCCATGCAGAAATTAATCAAACAAGCCCTTTGCTTTTAGGGAAGGCAAAATCCGTCGAGGATGCGTTTGGGGAAAATCTACAACCCCAACTTTGAGCAAAATCTAAAATCTAAAATCTAAAATCCAAAATCGAGATGACTAAATACCCAATATCATCTTCAAATAGCGAAACAGAGCTTACCGAATGGGAAGCGCGGATGGAGAAACTCGTGGGTTTATCTGAATCCACACCCACAGATATCGATGACGCACGGGAGCAATCACAAGCTTCCTTACCAAGTGAAAGTGTTACTCAACAACCACTTTCAGCAAATCCTTTCGCCAAAGCAGGCTTAGTAGGTGCTGCAACATTAGGTGTAGTCATGTTTGCCGGCGGATTTCTATCTCAAATAATGAGTAATGATAAGCCAAAACCCCAAGCAGATAAAATAGTTACTCAAACTCCACCGCAACCCCAAACCAAACCCCGTCTGCAACAATTATCAGAAGAAGTCGAGAGCTTAAAAACTAAATTAGCACTTTCCGAACAACTTGAAACGGTAAAAGCTGCACAGCAAAAACTGAGAATGGTAAAACCCACACCATCAACACCCCGTGTCGCAGTTAAACCAACTCCCCAAGTAAAACCGTTAACTATTCCAGACAAATCCGTGTCTCGGATTCGCCGCCAACCCCAAACACCAGAAATACGCACGGTTTACGTACCCAAAATAGTAAAAGTTGAAGTACCGCGATCGCAACAACCCAAACAAGTCGCACAACCAGCCATACAACAACCGAAACCATTACCAGTATTACCTTTAACTCCACCTCCGCCTCTGCCCGAATCCAATTTAGAAATAGCACCACCATCCCCACCCAATCCCATGGAAGAATGGGCAAGATTAGCAAAATTGGGTAGTTATGGACAAGTCTCTCTAAACAAAAATCAGACTGTTAGTAATCGAACATCCCCCAAACAGGTAGAATTTGCAGGAGTTGCTAAACCAAAAGTAACTCCAAGTAAGCCAGAGAAAAGAACTCCAACCCGTACAGCCACAAGAGCAGTTAGAAAAAATCCTAAAACTACTATCCTAGGTACTAGTGCAAAAGCTGTATTAGCTACAGCAATATATGGTGAAACTACTAAAGAAGATAACGAAAATAAGAACATTTATGTAGTGCGTTTAAAACAATCCTTAAAAGCCAAAGATGGTACTGCTGCACTACCCGTAGGAAGTCAGATATTTACCAAAGTTGACTCCATCTCCGAAAACGGTTTAATGCAATTAGAGATAGTCAAAATTCGGATGCGAGAAAACGGTAAAACTGTAGAAAAAACCGTACCACAAGACGCATTAATGGTTCGCGGAAAAAGTGGTAAACCATTAATAGCTAATCAATATCCTAACAACGGTTCATCTATAGCCCGTATGGATATAACATCATTTGCTTTAGGGGGGCTTGGTAAAGCAGCAGAATTAATGAATCGTACTGAATCCGAAGTAGTCACCGGCGAAAATGGAACTGTAGCCGTTACAAATGTCAACCGTGACCAGAATGTAGTTGCAAGTATAGTAGAAGGCGGAGCAAAATCCGTAGTACCGCAAATCTCCCGTCGCAATCAACGTAGCATTTCTCAAATGTCTCGTAAAACAAATATTTGGTTTCTACCTCCAGGAAAAGAAGTCGAAATATTTGTGAATCAAGAAACGCAGTTTTGATGTAAGTGGTTAGGAGTTAGGAATTAGGAGTTAGGAGTTAGTGGTTAGGAGTTAGGAGTTAGTGGTTAGTTGTTAGTGGTTAGTTGTTAGTGGTTAGGAGTTAGGAGTTAGTGGTTAGTTGCTCACGGAAATTATTCTCCCCATCTCCCCATCTCCCCATCTCCCCATCTCCCCATCTCCCCATCTCCCCATCTCCCCATCTCCCCATCTCCCCATCTCCCCATCTCCCCATCTCCCCATCTCCCCATCTCCCCCTCTCCCCCCTCTCCCATTCCCAGATGAAAAAAACGCCTTACCTTTTCCCAATTTCATCCTTAATTTTCTCGATTATAAGCATCTTAATGGCAGGTAGTGTTTTCGCTAATAATGCCGTTTTACGTTCAATATTTTCCTGTCAAGCCCAGGGATTGGGGGGTGCAATTCCGACTATTAAAGTTTGGTATGAACAAGGTACAAATTTAAGCTTTATTCCCGCAGGAGAGACAATAAGAAAAGTTTGGTTAGACGATCCATCACAAGTTACTCTAGACTTTGATGGTCCCATGTGCGTGCAATTTGGTGAAGAAAGCGCTGGTAGTGGAGATTGTGAAAACTCCGCAGCAAATGTAATTCACCTCAGAAGAATCGAAAAACTCGATATTCCTGGACTTCCCGATACTGAGAATACACTTTTAACCGTGATTACAGAAGGTAAGGGTAGAAAAAGACTTTACGCTTTTAGGGTACTTTATGGGCAAGGTAGTCCTGAGTATAGCACATTAGCAGTGTTCGCAGACCCTCCGAATTTCGGAGAAACTCCATGTGTGAGGACAAATTAATTAAGAATACCCAATATTTTAAAAATTGCGATAAGCCGCTCACGCATGCGCTTCGCGATCGCTAACCTTCCACAAAGTAATTGTTGTAATTATCACAAATACGGTTTATATAACCCCGGTTTTTTCTCAATAAAAATACTATTTTTCTATATTTGGAGTAAATTTAAATACTTCTACTGCTGAAATTGATTAATTAGCAACATTAAAACTTGTAGAGACGCTCATAGTATCGCGTCTGGTACATTTAAATTGATCGCGAGGTAGGTAATAAGTAGGTTGGCGTTGAAAATAGTAATTAAAACAAGTGAATAGTGAATAGTGAATAGTGAGTAGTAATAAGGCAAAGGAGGCAGTTTACATTCTGTAATATAGTTGGGTTTATTTGTGCCGACTTACTTATCCTTTCCGGATACATCGGAATTATAAAAAATATGATCGAAAAAAAACTCTGCGCTCCTTTGCGCTTCCCTCTGCGCTCCTCTGCGTTCAAAAAGATATAATTCCTATGCCAACGGATTTGATATAACGCAATAATTTGTATTCAATTCAACTGAGAATGGCTATATACTGTGATTCAGCAGCCGATTAATTAGAACCTTTACGCCCTAATTGAGTCCATCCAAATGCTAGTAAACCAAAAAATAGGGTAGCTAGAAAACTCCAAATTAAAGAAATCATTATGGGTTGAATTTGATAATTATCATAGATCGGCAATGTCACAGGTTTTTCTATATATTCTGCAACAACACCGGAAACTATAGCACCTCCACCTAATGCTACACCTAATACTTGAACGGTTTCTTGTAAAGATTTATCACGTTTTGCTTCTTCTATTTCTACTACTCCCCGAATTGTTTCAATCATCTGTTTAAAGAAGTCGTTGGCGGGAGTTAGATATTCTAAGTTGATATTGATTTGTTGGATATAGGTGTTTTGAGTCAGTTTGATGAAGTTTGATAAAAATTGTAAGTCATCTTGGTTGCAGAGTTGATCGATGATATTAAGATTTAGTCGATAATTTTCAAGGTTAGTTCTAATTGTTGTTCTATGTATTTGTAAGTCTCTTAGGTAACGAGCATATTCAAAGGAGACTTCTGGTACATTCATCAGCCATTGCTGTAATTTTTCCAGATTTTGATTTATGTTATTTTTTATCTGATTAAATTCACTAACTATTTTCTCTAACTCTGTGTATTCCTTTCTAGCTTGTTGATTGCACCTAATCGCTTGATTGTTTACATAAATAATTTTACTGCGACAAAGCAGAAGCTTAATTAAGGGGTAATAGTATTTTCCTGAATTTTCTAGTTCTTTGGTTTCAGGATTGGTGTTGAGCCAAATTAGAATATGACACTGTTCTTTAGGAGAATCAGCATCATTGTTATATTCAAAAATGGGACTACCTAATAATTTTCCTTGACTTTGACAATATATTTTTAATTCTTGGAATTTCTCTGATGTAATTAAGGCTTTGACACAATCATCAGCAAAGTTTTGTAATGACTCTTGGTTTTCAAATTCTTCTAGAGGTGTGGCGAAGAATACTAATGTTTGTCCTAATGAAGCGTTGATATTATCGGGGAGTAAACAGTTATCTTTATTTAGTCCTTTTAAATCAGAAAGTTTTACTTCTGGTTGAGGATAGCGTAATGTTAAATCTACGGCGTAGGTATCATGAATTTGTAAAGGAAGTATATCTCCTTTTATATTTTGATTATTTGATTGTGGAATTTCAGCAAATTTTAGATAATTGGGTTTGGGTAGGAGCTCGCCGTTTTTACCAAGTTGATGATTATTAGTTTCAATTAATTCTGGTAATTTTTCAAGTTCTGGAGTATTTAGTGCTTGTCCAATTTCCTGGAATTTGAGCCATAAATCCTTAGCATTATTGACTGGATTCTCCATTCCTTGAGCAAGATTTCGCCATAAATGAAAGGCGTAGAGACTAAGTTTAGGATAAGCTACTTTTCCTGTATCAAGATAATTCATAAATTTTGTTTATTGTCAGGTAATAAATAAGGTTATATCTTGCACTATTGTCGTTAATCCCAGATTCCCACCTTGAAATGAATCTTGGCTACATATAAAGTACGTTAAAACGCACTCAAACCTCTTGTTAGTCGTCTTTAGACGACTTTAGCTATCAGCCTGGGAATTCATTCCCAGGTGGTTATTGAAATTGATGCAAGATTTCAGTAAGGTTTAAAAATATTAGTATGCTTAGAATTTAATCAGGAAAACTCTGTTGAATAGTATTTTTCAAAGTTTTTTTATCCGCTGGATAATCTGGAATTTCTTCAATTAGTTCTACATCTCCAACACTTCTTGTTAATTTTCCAGTAAGATTTGCAAATGCTCTATCTATATCAATATGTTCCTCGCACCAATCCATAATCTTCCCGGATAAGCTTTCAGCATCATCTGGTGTTTCGTCAATCAATTTAATTAATTCATCTCTATATTCGGAAAATAATTCTGGTTGAGTTTCCATTAAATGAATAAATATTCGGACTTGTTGCTCGGCTAATGACATAAATATACTCCTATTTCCCAATCGCAGTGAATCCAGCCCAATAGTAAGGAGAATGATATGGTTTTATACCATCTTCAATAAGAAGAAATTGCTGGCGGATTACTCCTTTCCAATTACTATTTAAATCTAATTGATTCGTCCATGTTTTTAAATCTGCTTTTGTTACATTTTTCAACCAAAGTTGGGCTTGATTTAGCGCTACTACAACGGAAATTTCTTCACCTTTATCAATTGCAGCTTTGATATTTTGGGAGAATTTAATCATCAAGAAGGCTGTGGATAAATCGTCTACTTCCCACAAACTACTAACTACACTAGCGCTACCTGCATAGAGGAATCCACTTGGTAAACCAATATATTCATCGCTTGTAAAATCAATTAACCCGGTTTCGCAAGCAGAAAGCACAACAAGACGACATTGATTTAAATCAATTTCTCGTTTAAATAAATTGCGTAAAGTTAGACATTCATTTAAGTCTATTATTTGCCCATTAGGTAATTCAATATAATCTTGCTCATCAGCATTGTCAGGAATTTTAGGAATAAATGCCGCAGCTAGTAGGAGAAAGGAATTTAAAGGTGAATCTGGTTGAAAAGAACCGTGACAGGAGAAGTGTAAATAATGAATTTGTCCTAGTTGTGGATTATTTTGAGATAAGTTATTTTTTGTGGCTTGTTGTTCTGATAATAATTGATGTTGTTGGAAGTCGGATAAAATACAGTTTACTTCTAATTCAGCAAAATCCAAGTCTTTTGTTGGGTTTTGAATGCCGAAAAGTGATTGAAAATCGGGACGTTTTAGCTTTTGTGCTAGTTGTAGAAGTTGACAACTAGGAGCATAACTAACTCCACGGGGAAATAATTCGAGCAGACATTGATTTATAGAAGTTTCTATATTCTGGATTTCTAATGCATGAAGAGGGAGTATATGTAAGAAGCTATGGGGAATGAGAATTAATTTATCGCAGTTTTTGGGGATTTGAGCTATTAGTTCATCAATGTGGAGAATTTCTGCTAATTTTGCAAGGCGTTTTTCTAATTCATCTTGCCACTGTTTCTTTTTCTCTTTGTTTTCGTTGTAATAATCTCCCAGATATTCATCTTTCCACTCAATTAATTCTTCTAAATCTTCTGGTTGAGATTGCCAAACATTGATATTTCCTCCTTTCCTACCAAAGAAGAGAACTGGTGGTTTGGGTGTAATCAAAAAAGCAGTTATTTTATCATTGGTAAGATACCATTCAATAATTGCTGTATTCTGATCTAATAGTGATTGAATTTCTTTAAATTTAATCGATTCAACCTTTTGAGTTAAAGAAAAACTGGGGTCATATGGTTGAATTTTAGTTTTAATTAATTCATCAAGTTGCTGTTGTAATTCTTCCAGTCGTTGACGAGATGCTTCTAATTGTTGATTTTCATCTTTGTTAGTATCTTGTGCTTTTGTTTGACGACTAAGAAATCTTTGTTCATCTTCAATTTGTCTACGCAGAAGTTTAAATTCATTGACTACTTGTTGTTTTTGAGGAATATTCCCCTTTGGTTCAAGTTGAGTATTATAAACAAGTTCTACTAAATTACGAGCTTTACTACGCTCTGCATATTCAATTGCTTTTTCTGGTTGTTCGTTGTTAATACAAGCTTGGACGATGTTTTTATAAACATTAATGGCATTTTCTAGAATTTCTTGACGGCGAGTATTATCAGTTGCCCAACTGCGACTTAATTCTACTGCTTGAATGGCTTTGTCATAGGCGTTGATTGCTTGTTGCCAACGTTCTATTTCAAATAGTAAGTCGCCTAAATAGTATGCTGTTTGTAAGCAATCAATGGGTATTGCAGTGGGGGTTGTAACTTCTAAAGCAGCTTCAAAGGAGGCGATCGCATTTTCAATATTTTCTGCTTTATCCCCTTTGATTCTGTCACTGTAGGCAATACCCAAATTATTTTGCGTACCAGCCCAATAAGCGGGGAAGTCTTTGGGAGTTGTAATTTCTAAAGCAGCATTATAGGCAGCGATCGCATTTTCAATGTTATCTGCTTTATCGCCTTTAATTCTCTCACTGTAGGCAATACCCAAATTATTTTGCGTCTGTGCCCATTCATAAGGAAAGTCTTTGCGGGTTCTAATTTCTAATGCAGCATTATAGGCTGCGATCGCATTTTCAATATTTTCTGCTTTATCCCCTTTGATTCTCTCTTTGTAGGCAACACCCAAATTATTTTGCGTCGTTGCCCAAGATTGGGGGAAGTCTTTGCGGGTGTAAATTTCTAATGCAGCATTATAGGCTGCGATCGCTTTTTCAATGTTATCTGCTTTATCCCCTTTGATTCTCTCCCAGTAGGCATTCCCCAAATTATTTTGCGTCATTGCCCAATCTTGGGGGAAGTCATTGCGGGTTCTAATTTCTAATGCAGCATTATAGGCTGCGATCGCTTTTTCAATGTTATCTGCTTTATCGCCTTTAATTCTGTTTCTGTAAGCTTCACCCAAATTATTTTGCGTCATTGCCCAATCTTGAGGAAAGTCTTTGCGGGTATAAATTTCTAATGCAGCATTATAGGCTGCGATCGCATTTTCAATATTATCTGCTTTATCGCCTTTAATTCTGTTTGTGTAGGCACTCCCCAAATTATTTTGCGTCGTTGCCCAATATTGGGGGAA
>JBCCSG010000093.1:0-22537 GCA_039200565.1 Cyanobacteria bacterium P01_D01_bin.50
TCTGTATCCGGGATTTTTCTAGAAGCAGGTATTGCTTTGGGAGGTTCGGCAATTATTATTGCTAGCATGATGCCGGAGAATGCAAATTTTCGCGGATATGATGTTTTCAAGATGATCCCTCCCCCTTCTGATGAAGATGATGAAAAAAGTAAAGCAAGATATGAAATTATTAAAAAGGGTGAATCAAAAGGTATCGGTGGTAAAGATATTTACTATGGTTATATAGACAATTTATATGAACAAGTAGTTAAAAACTTTGAATCTTTAGGTCTAAGAGTTGATGGTAAAAAAATATCCTTACATAAAGGTTTATTTGAAAACACAATGTATTTTACATCGAAGGATACTATAGCCTTTGCACATATAGACTGCGATTGGTATGAGCCAGTTAGTCTATGTCTAGAAAGAATTTATCCACTTTTAAGTATTCAAGGATATTTAGTTCTTGATGACTATTATGACTATGGTGGATGTAAAAAAGCAGTTGATGAATTTTTAATAAATCATCAAGATATAGTAATTGTCAAAAGTGATTCTAACTTAGTTTTACAGAGAATATCCGCTTAAGTTGAATGCTTTATACGATCCTGAAGAAATATAGTAAAACATGAAAATACTAGTAACTAATACAGTTGCTCTCAATGGCGGAGATGCAGCAATTCTTCTATCAATTATTAATTTGCTAAAAGGTGAATTTGGTCAAAATACTGAATTCATTGTTTACGATAGTCAGCCAGAAATTGCGAAACGCTATTATCCTCAGTTAAATTTTAGAAAATTAATTTACCAAAAGCAAACAGAAGCTCCTACTATGAAATATTTAGGAGATTCATTTATAAGTCGTGCTTTAAGACTTTTCTTCAAAAAGATATTGCAGTTTTTTTTAAGTATTAATCCACCTCGCTTCTATTTTGCTGCTTGGTGTTGGCAACATAAACTTAATTGGATTACGAAGCTACTACTAGATAATCATGAATTACAAGATATCCAAAATTATAGTTCTGCCGATTTAATTGTAAGTACAGGTGGTACATATTTAGTTGAAAATTATCCACTTAAGAGCAGAATTTTTGATTATCGAATATCATTACTAATGCAAAAGCCCCTGGTATTCTATACACAGTCTTTAGGTCCATTTTTAAACAAAAACTATCAATCTAATTTTAGAGAGATATTTAATCGTTCGCTACTGATATTGCTGAGAGATGAGGCTTCTTTTAAACATTTACAAGATATTCAAGTAGATATTAAAAAAGCTCATGTAAGTTCTGATGTCGTTTTTGCATTTACAGAGGAGTTAGAGCAAGAAAATCATTTTAATACTAATTCTATCGGTAACTCTCCTTTAAAAATTGCTGTCTCAGTCAGAAATTGGCAATACTTTAAAACTACTGATGCACAAACTGGCATGAATATATTTCGCCAGTCTTTAAGTGCAGTGACTAAGTATCTTGTGGAAAAATATAATGCTGAAATAACCTATATATCTACTTGTCAAGGTATTCCTGATTATTGGAACGATGACTCAAAAGTTGCAGTTGAAATTATTGAGTCACTTCCTATAGAAATTCAGAAGCAAGTGAATGTAGATAGAAATTTTCATGCTCCTCAAGAGTTAATAAAAATACTAAATTCTTACGATCTAGTAATTGCCACAAGAATGCATATGGCAATTTTATCTTTAGTTGCCCGAACACCCGTTTTTCCTATTGCCTATGAGTTTAAAACAAAAGAATTGTTTCAAAGATTAGAAATGGGTGAATGGGTTCAAGATATTGAAAATGTTCAACAGGAATCTATAATAGCTTCAATTCAATTATTTATTGAAAAATTGCCAGAAATTAAACAAAAGCTTTTAATAAATGTGAAAAAAGAGCGGGAGCGTGCTTTAGAATCAGCCAAAATAGTTAAAACAGCATTTGAACAATATTATCAGTGATTGAAACAGAAAAAACAAAATTTAACCCTACATTAAGCCTGCAGATGAATTGCCCGTACCTCGCCACAGATTATTGGTGGCGGTGCGGGTTTTTTGATACAAAAACTAGTCCTTTAGAGAGGGAGGAGGAAGATGAGCCACTGCCTTGCGGAGGTACACTCCGTTGTGGCAAGTGGCGTGGGGAAGAGGAGCCACTGCCTTGCGGAGGTACCCTCCGTTGTGGCAAGTGGCGTGGGGTAGAGGGGGTAGAAAATTATTTATTATTTTCATTATTAACCCGGAATATTCGCGCAGGTGAAGCACTAGTACACCACGGCTTAAATAAGGCAACCATTAAAAATGGCTGAAAAGCTCAGAAAATCAAACTTCTTACTTCTTACTTTTTACTTCTTACGAACGCAAGCGGTACTAGTCAATCGGTGGAATTTACCTCTCACAGAAGCTTGGATAATGCCGGTATAAGTTTATCTGAACCCCAAAATTTTATAAACTAATTAGAAGCGAATTGAAGAAAAACTAATAACTTAATAAATTATGAGAATTGCTTTTATTGTCACATTTTTTCCAGCTTTATCCGAAACATTTATTCTAAATCAAATTACAGGGTTAATAGATCGTGGATATGAAGTTGATATTTATGCTGATGATTCAAGAAAAGAACTTAAAGTACATCCAGACGTAGAAAAATATTCTCTAATTAATAGAACTTATTACAATAAGGTACCTACGAATAAATTATTACGTCTACTAAATGGTATAAGATTACTGCTTGCTAACTTCCATAAAAACCCGATTGTTCTGTTGCGATCGCTAAATTTTTTCAAATATGGAAAGAATGCCATATCTCTGAGATTGTTGTATATGGCAATACTTATGCAACATCAGAAGCAATCCTATAATATTATTCACTGCCACTTTGGATACAATGGCTTAGTGGGTGTAATTTTGCGTGATATCGGCGCGATTCAAGGAAAGGTAATTACAACTTTTCATGGTATTGATGTAACTAATTATGTGAAAAATAAGGGTGAAGGAGCATACGATTTATTATTTCAACTAGGCAATATTTTCTCACCAGTCAGCGAACTTTGGAAACGTCGATTAATTGAATTAGGTTGTAATGGCGATATAATTGTCCATCGAATGGGAATTGATTGCAGTAAATTTTCCTTTATTGCACGGAAACTTCGTGCTAACGGTGTAGTTCAGATTGTAACAATTGCTCGATTGGTTGAAAAGAAAGGTGTCGAATATGCAATTCGTGCAATTGCAAAATTGGCTTCTAGTAAAACAAATCTTAATTACACTATTGTAGGTGATGGTCCGCTTAAAGAAAGCTTGCAGCAGTTAATTAAAGAACTAGGTGTAGATCGTATTGTGACATTTGTTGGCTTGAAACAGCAGCAAGAAGTAATCGAAATTCTCAAAAATTCAGATATTATGCTGGCTCCCAGTGTAACCAGCTTTGATGGCGACCGAGAAGGTATACCTGTAGTGCTAATGGAAACAATGGCTATGGGCTTACCAATTGTCAGTACCCTGCATAGTGGTATTCCTGAATTAGTTGAAAATGGTGTTTCAGGCTTTCTAACACCGGAGAGAGATGTAGATGCATTAGCCGAAAAATTAAATTATTTAGTTGAAAATCCAGAAATTTGGAACAATATGGGTGCAGCTGGCCGTGCTTTTGTGGAAGAGCATTACAACATAGATAAGTTAAATGACAAATTAGTTGAAATTTATAATTCTTCAGTATCTATTGGGATGGCAAATTATAGTTAAAAAATTAAAAAAAATTGTAGGTTTGGCTCGCAGCACACCAATAAAATTAATGGTTAATAAACAATAATATTTGCGGCGTAACCTAACATTTAAGTTTCGGTTTTATATAGGATTCCCAATAGATTTTTGAAAAAAATCGGTACTCTGAACTGTTCCCTATTCCCTGTTCCCTATTCCCTTGCTAACAGAAATGAAACCGGATTCTTATATGATAAGCAAAAGAGCGGCTCGGCAGCAAGATGTAAAAAATAAAAAACATTCTTACAAAATTACTATCATTCATCCGAGTGTGGGAGTTAATTGGAGTGGTGGATCGGAAATTTTTGCAATCGAAATGACTCGCCGTCTTGCTGCTTTCTTTGATGTAGAACTTTTAAGTGGCGCTGAATGCGGTGAATTTTCTCATCCCTCAGGAGGTATTCCTCGTGCTTACACTTATAATTTTATCAACCAACCGTTGATTAAGAACTTAGTACACCGCTTTGCCAATCATCCCGAAATTATTATCGAACATCTAACTAATTTCTTACCCTGTGTCACTCGCTGCTTAATTAATTCTACTGATTTAATATTCCCTTGTAATGATTATGGTGGTTTAGCAATAGCTGCTGCAGTACGTGCTATAAAAGGTACTCCCATACTCTACACCGAGCATAATGGTTTATTAGCCCAGGGAAAATGTTTGAGGCGCAATCTACATTTTTCTCCCGACAGTTTAGTCGTTTTAGATGAGAAAACTGCTGCATTTGCTCGCAAAATTAAACCAATGCAAGGGGTAAGTGTTATTCCCAATGGAGTTGATTTAGAACAATTTACTCCTCAAGGAAGTAAAATAGAATTCGGTTTAACAAAACCACTAGTTTTGTGTGTTGCTTCTTTAAATCGTAATAATCATAAAAGGGTAGATTTAGCAATTAACGCTGTTTCTTGTTTACCAGAAGTCAGTTTATTATTGTGTGGAGACGGACCTGATAAAGATTATTATGAAGCACAATGCGATAAATTACTTGGTCCAAACCGTTTTAAAATATGTACCTTTCCTTTTCAAAAAATGCCCGAAGTTTATCGTAGTGCCGATATATTTACCCTTCCTTCTATCAATGAACCCTTCGGTTTAGCTTATATCGAAGCAATGGCGAGCGGTTTACCAGTAGTTGCAACCGATGATATAATGCGCCGTCATATTGTTGGTGATAGTGGTATTTTTTGCGATGTTACGAATCCAAAAATATATGCAGATGCTTTAAGAAAAATATTGAAAAACAATTACCAACAAAAATCTAGAAATAATGCTTTTAGATTTAGTTGGGACATTATTGCTTTAAAATACCGCGATCTGATTTTAGAAACAATTAAAGTCACGAAGGAGGTGAAAAGTCAAGGTGAATTTAGAATTTAGAATTTAGAATTTAGAATTATTACCCCATCGATGAATCGAGGGGCTTGAAACAAGGAAAAAATTTTTTTATTCCACGGATAAATCCGTTCTGTTGTATCCGATTTTTTTTGGTCAAAAGTCTGGATGTTAAAGTTAGAAGGATAGATAGTGTAAATTAAAGTAATTATAGTGTTCGCGTAGCATTTCCGCATGACATAAACAACGAGCGTATACCTTAATATTCTAGAATCAAGACAGCCTCTTGATTGCATACACAAATAATTATGGCTGCGCCACGCTGCCCTAACAGTAATGAAACCACAATTCCTATATGTAATAATCCTCGAACGGAGTATACCTAAATACGGAAGTAAAAATATCTAAAGTTTCATAATATATTTTAAAACATATATTTAATAAAGGGGTTTTATTTCAATGTCATATTTTTCTATAATTATTCCCGCGTATAACGCAATTAAATATCTGCCAGAAACTTTAGAAAGTGTATTGAAACAGACTTTTAGCAATTTTGAAGTTTTAATTATTAATGATGGAAGTTCCGATAACATTATAGAGTGGGTCGCTGATATAATAGACCCGCGAGTCAAATTAATTTCTCAAGATAATCAAGGTGTCTCAGCTGCAAGAAATGCAGGGATCGACAAATCAAAAGGAGAATATATTGCATTTCTTGACGCTGATGATTTATGGGAACCAACTAAATTAGAAAAGCAATTACAATGTTTAAAAAAAAATCCGTCATTGGGCTTAATTCATACAGCAATGATGTTGATAGATGAAAAAGGAAAGTCTTTAGGAAGAACCTTCATATCTAATGTAGAAGGTGATGCTCTCAAAGCATTGTTAGAGGAAAATACAATAGTTACTTCATCAGTAATAGTTCGCCGTAACTGTTTGGAAACCGTAGGAAAATTCGATCGTAACTTACATTCTTCCGAAGACTGGGAACTTTGGGTACGCATCGCTTCTCTTTATCCTTTTGCACTAATAAAAGAACCCTTAGTTTTTCACCGTCAACATCCGCATAATACAACCAAAAATTGGCAAATGCTCGAACAAGATTTACATACTATTGAGCAAGTATTTCGAGAGGTACCTCAAGAATTTTCTTACTTAAAAAATCGTACCTACGCCCATGCAAATATTTTCTTAGCCTGGAAAACTTTACAAACAGATTATTACAACCAAGCTGTCTATTTTCGCAATCAAGCAATTGAACATTACTCTCCCATTATTTTTTCCCATAAAATCATTCGTTTAAACTTGGCGATCGCACTGTTTAAAATCTTCGGAAACAGTGGATTTAGTAGAATCCAATCCTTGATTTACAGCATACGTCGCCGTGTTTCCACCGTGAAAATTTAAGAGGGGAGATAGGGAAAATTTAAACCTCTTACCTCTTAACTAATAAAACCTTATGCCAAAAGTTTCTGTAATTATTCCGGCTTACAACGCGATGAGTTATCTGTCGGAAGCTCTCGAAAGTGTTTTTGAGCAGACTTTCACCGATTTTGAAATATTGATTATTAATGATGGTAGTTCCGATGATATTGTGGAATGGGCTTCACACATAACAGACTCGCGACTCAAGTTGATAAGCCAAGCAAATCAAGGTGTTTCTATAGCACGAAATACAGGAATTTACAACGCTCAAGGGAAGTATATTGCTTTTCTTGATGCTGATGATTTGTGGGAAGCGACAAAGTTAGAAAAACAAGTAATTTGTCTCGATAATAATTCTACAGTGGGTTTAGTTTACACTTGGACAGCTTTTATAGACAAATTCAGTAAACCTACAGGAGTTTCAATAATTTCTCATGTCGAGGGAAATGTATGGGAAAAAATTGTGGTTCGAGATATGATATCCACTGGTAGTTGTACAATGATTCGCGCTGAATGCTTTAATAAAGTAGGCTTGTTCGATTCAGACTTATACATCGGTGAAGATAGGGATATGTGGACTCGTATTGCTACTTGTTATCCCTTCGCGGTAATCAAAGAGCCTTTAACCCTATATCGAAGACATCCTCAGAATACAACTAAAAGCAATAAAATCATTATTCCCCAACTATCTCGGGTAATTGAAAAAACCTTTAAAGATACTCCGAAAAACTTACTCTATTTAAAAAACCGTAGCTATGGATGGATGAATATCTTTGCAGCTTGGTGTGCGATCGACGAAGAAAAAGACTATAAACAAGCAACATATTACTGTCAACAGGCTCTACAACACTACCCTCAATTACTTTTTACATCAATGCATCTACGCCTTTTGGTTGCTATTATCATCTTAACCCTATTCGGATCTCAAACCTACGATCGAGTGCGGGGATTCAAAAAAAGTCTGAGTAAGCTTTCATAAAAAAGCTAGAGGATTTTAATTACAAACAAAAAAATGAGTAGATAAAAGTAACATTATGCTGCAATAAGTTACTTATCTACTCAAAATTAAACAATAAAGAGAAGGAAATTGAAATTTAATATTAATGCTGAATACTGCTTTTTATATTACTGCTTTAAGTTATCTCCTTTGAGTTACAGTTTTCACTTAGTACTGGTTGAATTTCAGATGTTTTTCTCTGCCTCAACCATATTTATATAGTAATTCCACTTACGAGAAAATGTCATCAGAAAAATCAGGGATTTATCATCTCTTGATGTTAGGAATAAAAATAGGTGAAGTACTTAAATTAGTTAGTCCAAAAAATACAAAAATACTATATTAAGAGATGAAATCTGCTTAAAAGCCGAAGTTGGCTGGAATTCTGATAGGATAGGATGCCCAACCGATTCCCGGGTGGCCTGGGGTGCAATTGGTATAAGTGCTGTTTATAAAGAAATGGTATTAATTATTGTTCGCCGTAAGTTACGGATATCATGAACGTACTTAGGGCTTGCTGAATAATTCTATAACTCTTATTATGATAGATTTTTAGCCTGTGATTAAATCTTCCAAGTGCAAGAAAATAAGGAGATGATTAAAAAAACCTTGCACTTCTAATTCTATCTGGGCTTAAAATTTGTAAAATGAATAAAACTATTGCCTCTTGCCTCTTGCCTACCCCCACTAAGAGACTTTTTCAGCAAACCCTACTTACGCACCTTAACTCAAAAACAGTATTAAAAAAATATAAAACAAAAAAATGAGTAGATAAAAGTACCTAATTGCTGCAATTAGTTACTTATCTACTCAAAATAAAACAATAAAGAGAAGGAAATTGAAATTTAATATTGATAATAAATACTGCTTTTTATATTATTTCTTTAAGTTATCTCCTTTAAGTTGCGGTTTTAACTTACTACTGGTTGAATTTCAGATTTTTTTCTTTGCCTCAACCATATTTATATAGTAATTCCACTTAAGAGAAAATGTCATCCGAAATATCAACGATTTATCATATCTTGATATTAGGAATAAAAATAGGAAAAGTACTTATTTTATTTGTAAAAATGATACAAAAATAATCTAGTGGTATATGAAATCTCTTTAAAATACGTAATCTGAATATAAAGTTATAGGAATGGTCGCAACTGGCACATTTTTCTTGTAGGATGCTTGTAAAGTCACTGATGCCGGAACATTTATGCTTCCAATGTCTTTACTTTTGAATGCCCGACTTTTGACAAGAGTATTGTGCATTTTTAATGCACAACAGCTTATGAAGGGAGTAGGGAGTAGAATAAATATTAATTTAAGAAATTAATATTGCGGTTTGCACTTTGATGTAGCTAAATAGGTAGACCTAAAATTTACCCGCGCTGTGTAAGACAATATAAATTAGCCAAGGCTTATTCCTACTCACCACTCACCACTCACTACTTCCTACTCCCTTGTCATAACGATAATTTTCACTTCAAAAATTCAGCAAGTTGTTCTAATTTCTTCCAAGCTTCACCGCTTTGTAAAACATCTTTGGCTATAACAACACCCTTTGCACAACTTTCTAAAATATCATTTCCTTCATCAACAGCTTCACCAACATAAAGCGCTAATGCTGTATTTAAAGCCACTACATCTTGTTGTGCTTGAGTGCCTTTTCCTTGTAAAACAGCTTTTAAAATATCGGCATTTTCTTGAACTTCTCCACCTCGCAAAGCCTCAATTGGTGCAGGAGTTAAATCTAATTTTTCTGCCGTCAATTCCAATAACCTTACTTGCTGATTCTCAACAATCGCCATATCATTAACATCACCCAAACCCCCTTCATCCAACCTTTCTCTTCCGTGAATTACAATTCCCCGACGAATTCCTAATTGCGATAAGGCACGCGCAATTGTTTCCACTAAAAATGGATCAGATACACCAATAACTTGTCCCGTTGGATGCATGGGATTTACCAAAGGACCCAACAAGTTAAAAATAGTACGTATTTTGAGAGTTCTCCGCAGAGGAGCGACGGGCTTTAAAGCTGGATGCCAACCGGGTGCAAACAAAAATGTCACGCCGATTTCGTCAACTGCGGCTCGTACTTTTGCTGAGTCAGCTTGAAGATTTATACCCACTGCTTCCAGTACATCGGCAGAACCCGTTTTACTAGAAGCCGAACGATTTCCATGTTTGGCAACCTTTACCCCCGCAGCCGCAGCCACAAAAGCAACAGCGGTAGAAATATTGAAGGTAGAAGCACCATCTCCCCCAGTTCCACAAGTATCTATTAATGGGAATTGAGATTCCTTATTTTCAATTCCTCCCAATGACTGGGATTGCAAAACCTGAGCCATTCCCACTAATTCTTCGGGGGAAACTCCTTTAGCTTGAATTGCAGTCAAAATCGCGCCGGAAAGTACGGGAGGAATATCATCCCCAAGCCATCCTTCAATTAATTCGGTAGCTTGATTGACGCTGAGAGACTGTTTTTCTAATAGCTGTTGTAATAAATTTGACCAGCGCGAGGTGTCGGGTGTTTGAGAATTGTGAACTGGGTTTTGAGTTAAGTTACTCATTGGTAATCGATAATTAGTAATTTTTGGATTTTTGTTTATTCACAAAACAAATTAGCAATGACTTGAAAAAAGATGAAGCGTTGCTAAAAAATATTTATATATAGCTTAGCCCTAGCCTTGAAGGCTAGGGCTACAATTACAAAGTCTGCCCGTGCAGACTAAAAAACTAGTATTCGATACCCGTCAAGTGACAAAGCTGCATCGGACATGGGATTATTACAACTTAGTCCCACATTCTGGACAAAAGCTATTGGTTGCAGCATTTTTCGCTCCGCAATTACTGCAATAAACTGGTTCTTGAATTGCTTTAGGTGGCTGCTTGGGTAAACCAACCATTTGGGCGTTACTCTTTCCGGGGCCCACCATTGGATAACAGTTTTCATCTCTGGTCACCAGAGCATTGACTACAACTGGACCATCATGTGCTATCATCTCGGCGATCGCATCTTTGAGTTGTTCGCGCTTTTCAATTACCATGCCTTTGATGCCATAAGCTTGACATAATAATTCAATATCCGGCATCCCTACTTCCATATTGGAATTAGAATAACGTTCCCCGAAAAACGCTTGCTGCCATTGACGCACCATTCCTTGCCAACCATTATTAATAATAACTGTCTTGACATTAATGCCATATTGTGCAAGAGTTCCCAATTCTTGTAAATTCATTTGGAAACTAGCATCGCCACTGATACAGATAACTTCTTCATTGGGGAAGGCTACTTTTGCACCCATAGCAGCGGGAACCCCAAAACCCATTGTTCCTAAACCGGCGCTAGAAATCCAGCGACGAGGACCATTTTTAAGGAATTGTGCTGCCCACATTTGATGCTGTCCCACATCTGTAGTGTAGTAAGCGTGAGGAGCTTGACTACCGATTTGAGAAATTACTTCTTGGGGAGAAATACTATCGGCGTAATGCGGTACCGATAAAGGATATTCTTCTTTCCAACGGTTAATCAACTTCAACCACTCTTGAGTTTGTTGTGGTGCTTGTTTGATATTTCTTTCTTCACACCGACGCAGTAATTTTTTTAGAACAGTTTTGACATCGCCAACAATTGGCACTTCAGGTACCCGATTTTTACCTACTTCTGCTGGATCGATATCAATGTGAATTACCTTTGCACGGGAAGCAAACTCATCCAATTTACCTGTTACTCGGTCATCAAATCTCGCACCAACACAAATCAACAAATCACAATCTGTTACTGCAAAATTTGCGTATGCAGTACCGTGCATTCCCAACATTCCCAAGGAAAGGGGATGATGTTCTTCAAAGGCTCCGATACCCATTAATGTAGTAGTGACGGGAATCGCGAATAATTCTGCTAATTTTTGAATCTCCTCATGAGCGCCAGAGTTAATCGCACCCCCCCCAACATAAAGTAAAGGGCGACGACTTTCACAAATCATTTGAACAGCTGCATTGATTTGTCGGGGATTTCCCTTTACCGTAGGACGATATCCCGATAATCTTACTGAACCTGGTTCTACGGGAGTGTAATCAAATTCTTCAAACGCTACATCTTTAGGAACGTCAATTAAAACGGGTCCCGGACGACCTGTAATAGCGATATGAAACGCTTCGGCAACGATTCGCGCCATGTCTCGGGGATCCCGTACCACGTAGGAATGCTTAACAATCGGTAGTGTAATTCCGTAAATATCAGTTTCTTGAAACGCATCCGTACCAATTGCCGCTCGCGACACCTGTCCAGTAACAATAACCATCGGTACCGAATCCATATGAGCGGTAGCGATACCAGTGACTAAATTAGTTGCACCGGGTCCAGAAGTACCAAAACAAACACCAACTTTACCAGTAGCCCGGGCGTAACCATCGGCAGCGTGGGCTGCACCTTGTTCGTGTCTGACAAGGATGTGCTTAATACCACCAGATGCTTCATCTCTATATAAGTCATCATAAATAGGTAAAATAGCGCCACCAGGATAACCAAAAATATGTTCAACCCCGTGACGTTTGAGGCTATCAATCAACGCGAAACCACCTGATGCACGTTTAGGGAAGGTACTTGATTCGGTTAAAGGAGTTTGGGAAGAGGTAGATCCAGTTTGTGGAACACTAATTTGGGAAGGCGAAGACACGGGCAAACCTCAGTGATAAGCTAATTAACGTAAAAAATCTGTAGTTAAAACTTCATTTTAATGGAAAGCTTGCTTTAAATTATCAATTTCTGAAGCTTAGATAGTAATTTAATCAATTTTAATATTGAAGTGAGAAAAATTCGAGACTTCGATCGCAAGAGCGTATAATTCAACAGTATAGTACCAAAATACTCCCTCCGCAGGAAGCTTGACTGCTTTAGAATTGGGATACCGTTTTACCCCTAAATTACATCTTTCAAAACTTTACGAGTATTATGCCAAGCCCAAATACCAATACCGGCAACTATAATACTTATTGCTAAAAGTACATTTCGTAAACCGAAATGATTTGTCAGTCTTTCAGTAATTAGCAGCGGTGCTGTCAAGGCAATGTTTACGGCGTGGTTTTGGAAGCCAAACATTTTACCATGCATTTCTGGGGGTGTTTGCTGTTGAATTAATGTTTGCATCGGTACCGCAATAAAAGCAGCACCAACCCCTAATAAAAGACTAAGTGCTAAAGCTAAAGGTAGATTATAAATAAATGTAAACACAGCTAACACAAACGCCATGCTCAGAAATCCAAACAAAGGTAAGGGTTTGTGATGGAATCTATCACCCCAGTGACCTAAAATACCAGCACCTAAAACCATTCCAACACCTGCTGCTGCCAGGAAAAAGCCGAACTGTTTTTCTTGTAAACCGAATTTTGCTGCCAACCTAATTGATAATGCGACTAAGGCGGCAAAAACGCAATACAAAGCGGTTAACTGCACCATTGCGTTCATGATCAAGCGCTTTTTTTTCAGATAGTGCAAGCATTCTTTGAATTCTGTGAAAGGATTAACTTTTTCTTTTTCGACAGTCGGTTTATGGTTTTTTAACTTTACGGGTATTTTGATCACCGAAGAAATCAGATATAAGCCACCCACAATCAACTCTTGTCCGTATTCATCTCCCAGCCAATGTTTACCCCATCTTAATAAAGGATCTCCGATGGCAAAACCGATAACTATAGCCCCCATCATCGTGCTGGTAAATAGTGCGTTAGCAGCCATCAAATTTTGGCGTTTGACCAAAATTGGTATAGCAGCTTGCTCTGCTGGTGCAAAAAATTGTACAATTACTGAGTTAGCAAAAGTAATTGCTAATAAAATTAAAAACTCTCTTGGTAAGAATGGAATTGCTATAGTTAAAAGTCCCCGCAGTAAATCCGAACCAATCATTATTGGCTTCTTAGGAAAACGATCAACGATTATGCCGCCTAAAGAACCAAGCAAAATCGCTGGTAGGGTAAAGGCTAGAAATAGATCCGCACGCCTACCATCCTCAACTACACCTGCTGCAAGCGGGTACTTATCGAGCAGTGCAATTGTCAACACGAAAAAGATTTTGTCCGCGAGCTGGCATATAATTTGTCCGATCCATACCAGCATGAAATTGCGGTTTTTGAGTACCGCGCCAAATCCTTTATTAACAGCAGCAGGTTCAGTTGGAAACATTCGTGATATTGGGGGTTATTAACTGCGTTATGATGGTAACTTTAAGGTGAAAGCAAATTACAAATTATGAGTTATAAGTTACGAATTTTATCGATCAATTCTGACTCCTCACTCTTCATTCTTAATTTCTCATTCTTAATTCCGGCAGAACTAGCTTTTTATTATTAACTTATAAATTCTCCTCCTGTTTATCTTCAAGCTTTTCCGGACTAATTTTCAACTATAGCGTTTTAACAATATTTGTAAAAATTCAGCCGCACTAAGGGATGTATCGGATTTCTCTGACGTGTACCCATGAGAATTTTTTTCTCCTAAAAAAATTCTCATGGGAGCCCCTGAGAGGGAATCTACCCAATATCCTTTAACAGAAGCAGGCGAGCGCCATAATTCTAAATGTTCCACTGCTGGTTGAGCGTAAAAGTTGCGATCGCCACAACCCAACAAGCAAGAGCTCCAGTGAGTGAAGTAATCGTGGCTCATTCGATGAATGGGAAAATTACCCCCAAGAGGTACCATCCATCCATCTATAGCAATAAAAGCCTTGACATTACCTCCGAAAATCTGCCATAAACTAGCAGCAGCAATGGCTCCAACTACGCCAGCGCTAAAGCTGATGAATACAACAGGTGATTCTAGTTTATCTACCAAATTGTCGTGTAAAAACTGCCAAATATGAAGTCCTGATAAAGCAAATAGATTATTAGTGGGGCACTTAAGTATATTCACTGATTCTTCATGAGATGAATTATTAGAAACTGTTTCTAATAAACCCTTAACGAAGCTTTCAGTCAAGCTTGATTCGTGAATTCCAGGACAAATAATTACGCTCGTCAGCATTTAGTTAATGGATTTACAAATGGACTGTAGTACAGTTTAAATAGTTACTAATATCACTTTAATATAGTAATATACTTAGAAAAAAAGTCATATGGGGATAAATCAAAAGTATTTTTATCATCTTCATATTTTAAATGCATTTAGAAGACAACCAACTTGCGCTTGAGACTAGCAATTAAAAATTTAGCCTTTGCAATTACAAATACTTTAGGTACGGCTAATCGTTTATTTTCGGTTATTTTAGGGAAATCAAAAAAATACCTACCGGAGGCACAGCCATATTCTTTAGTAATGGCTAAATTCATCGTTATATGCGGTGCTTTTGCTTGAGGTTGGTTGATTTATAGTAAGCTTCAACGCATTTAACTTATATATTCCTGGAGGCATTGGTTAATGGCTACAACTCTTGTCTCCGATTCCCCCCTCTGGCGTTGCTCCCGGGTTACTTATGCCGGGATAAAAGTAGTCTAATTAATTTTTGCAGGAAAAAATACGAACGATACGAAAAATATTACGGTTAGACAAGGAAACGTAAATTTTTTTATAGAAACATAACTAGGTATGTAATTAAAACTCTAATTATATTATTTTGGAATATCCTATCCCCCAGGAAGGGATAATTATCTATACTGGAAAAATAAAACGCTCTACCAAGGTTGCATAGAGGAATTAATTGTGGTTGCTACACCAGAAAAAGTCGAACATACCAACGAGCATCTACCAGGAAACAATCGAGTTGCCGTGCTGCTTATGGGCTACGGTGAAGTAGAAAGCTATGAAGATTTTGCCAACTATAACGAGCAAGCTTTAAATTTACTTACGGCAAAGTTCGCGCCAGTACCAACCTGGATTTACCCGCCTCTAGCAAAGATGCTAGCGATATTTGACTTACATGAGTGGGGACATACACACGATAATTTCATTTCACCCCACAATGCCATCTTTGAAAAGCAACGCGCCGGAATTGAACAACAATTACAAGAAAAATGGGGCGATAAAGTAAAGGTTTTCAAGGCTTTCAACTTCTGCGCCCCTCATCTTCCCCATCAAGTTTTAGCAGAAATTCATAACCAAGGCTTTGATAAACTTCTGATTTACCCGTTACTGGTAGTTGATTCTATCTTTACCAGCGGTATCGCCATAGAGCAAGTTAACAATGCTTTATCTCAGATGTCTGATGGCGACGAGCATTGGGTAAAAGCACAGCGCTACATTCCTTCTTTCTACAACGAACCCAAATATATCAAGTTGATGGCGAAACTTGTAGAAGAAAAGATATCCGCCGAATTAGCTCATGCTTATTTACCTTCGGAAATTGGTATCGTATTAATGAACCACGGTTGTCCCCACGAAGCTAAAGGATTCACTTCGGGAATTACCGAATCTCAGATACTTTACGATTTAGTACGCGAAGAATTAATCAACCGCTACCCCTTAATTTCCGTCGGTTGGCTCAATCATGATACTCCTTTGATTGAATGGACTCAACCTAATGCCTCCCAAGCTGCTAAAAATCTGATTCAACTGGGTGCAAAAGCAATAATATTTATGCCCATTGGCTTTGCTACAGAGAATCACGAAACTCTCTTAGATGTACATCACATTATTCACGCTCTTGAGAAAAAACATAAGAATGTAAACTACATTCAGATGGATTGTGTCAACGAGCATCATGAATTTACGCGAATGGCTGCCGAATGGGCTGACTCTCATATCGAAGAGTTATTGTCAGAAGAAGCAAAAGCAATTAATCCTTCACAAGCTGTTGCTCATCACCATCACCATCACCATTAATTAATGAACAATTAACAATTAACAATTAACAATAATTGTTGATTATTAATTGATTCTCTTTTCCTACTAACTTTCATATCTAGAAATTAAACAATTCTTTTAGGGTGGGCAAAATGCTCACCCTTTATTTTTTTGATTTGAAATCTCCGTAAAAAATGGGGCAGGCTTTAAAACAAATTAACTTGTTGGTTATCGGCATCTCGGATTAATGAAGCCTGCCCCATTTTTATAGGTACCGTCTCATTACTAACTTCCCATGCCCAATCCCCAATGCCCAAAGCCAATATTGACGGGTGGAGATGGAGATGGGGAGATGGGGAGATGGGGAGATGGGGAGATGGGGAGATGGGGAGATGGGGCAGATTCAGGATAAAGATGCGCCATAACCACCTAACGGTTGGCTTTGTAGTGGTAGCTCCACTCTTGCAGAGTGAGATAACTCTATATTTTTATAATATTTTGCACTTTTGTGCATAGGTTAAAGATTTATCTTCACTTAAAATTAAGGGGATCGAGTCAATCGATACATAAAATCATAACTTGTTTGTAGTCGCGCAACAGGTAGCAATATTCCCTTATGTGTCTGGTGCTCTACAGACATCAGAAGCGTCAAGCTCCCGGGATTCGAGGAGCAATGCTACCAAGGCAACGAAGGCGGGGAAATTTTTTCTCTCCCTCTTGCTCTGCTTATCCAAACCCCTGGCAATTTTAGCTTGGTATGGCTTATCCGCTAAAGTTTAAATAAACTTTGAGTTTAGATAGATGTGAGTAAAAATATGGTATACGTAAATTTTAAAGAACCCCAAATTGTTGAGGATTTACCAGTGGAAAGAAAGCTGGGCATTCTTGTAGTTGACGATCATCAATTAATTTTGACTGGTACTCTTGATGTATTAAATCGCGAGTATCCCGAAGCCGAGATTTTTAAGGCTCAAACCGCACAAGAGACTCTCTCTCTAATTCAATCTCATCAATTTGACCTAGTTGTGATGGATTTGTCAATTCCCGATCGCATTGGGGAGAGAGCAGAAACTGATTTGGGAATTCAATTGTTGCAAAATCTGCTCAAAGAGTATCCCCATCAAAATTTTATCGTGCAAACCAGTTATGTCAGAGCATTAATCCGCATCAAGCACGAAATTGATAATCATCAAGGTGGTTTTGCGATCGCAGATAAAGGATTACCTGAAGATGAAATGTTAATGCGAGTCAATTTAGCACTTATTGGTGCGACTCATACAAAAGACATCAAAACAGGAATCGAACTCAAACCCGAATGGATGGATGTGTTGCGATTGGCTTTTGAAGAGAGGTTGACAGATAAGGCGATCGCCCAAAAAATGTATAAATCAGAACGATCAGTGCGGACTTACTGGACGAAAATCCAGGATGTTTTAGGGGTATATCCAGAAGATTGTAAGCAATCTGGTAAAAATATGCGTATTGAAACTGAAGGGCGTGCCCGAGAAGAAGGTTTAATTGATTGATACAGGCTTGGGGAAATTAATCCGGAAATTAGATGGTGAGAACAAGAATCTGGAGCCGCATTTACAAAGAATTTAAGCTGTGGTTGCGTGCTGCACCTCCAGGAGCGATCGTCCTGGTTGCGATAATAATAATACGTATGGCTGGAGGAATGCAATCTTTGGAATGGATGTTCCTCGATACAATGTTACGTCTGCGTCCAGTTGAACCACTTGATCAACGTGTAACAATTGTGGGGATTGACGCAGAAGATATTGAATCGGTTAAACAATACCCCGTACCCGATGGGAAAATTGCAGAATTACTTACCAAGCTCGAAAGCTATAAACCACGAGCTATTGGCTTGGATCTTTTCAAAAACGTTCCCGTGAAACCTGGTAGCGAACAACTAAGTCGGGTATTCCAGGAAAATACTAATATAACTGGTATAGAGAAAATTTTACCCCCCGGAGAAACTCTTCCACACAAGAGTTTGCCACCCAAGCAAGTTGGATTTGTGGATTTACATAATGATGAAGATAGCAAAAATCGACGCTATTTGTTATTTACACCGAATCCTCAAAATCTTCAAGAAGATAAATATTCTCTAGCCCTACGATTAGTTGCGAAGTACTTCAGTGCAGAAAAAACTGATTTAGAAACCGGGAAAAACGATCCGAATGCAATTATGATTCGCGGCAGAGAATTACCTCGAATCTCCAATAGCAATTTTGGCGGATATGTTGGTATAGATGATGGAGGAACGTCAATTTTGATGAACTTCCGCAATAATTCTCAACCTTTTCCTGTTGTGTCGCTACGAGATGTCTTGGCGGGGAAAGTTGATGCAGAATTGTTGCGCTCGCGCATTGTGTTAATTGGCAATCGCAATATGAGTGCAGGAGATATTTTTTATACATCTGCTTTACCAAATTTAAAACTCAAGGGTCTAATTTATGGGGTTGAATATCACGCTCATGCTGTCAGCGAAATCCTTAGTTATGTAATCGATGGTCGCCCAATGTTAAATAGTTGGGGAGATATAGGAGAGTATATATGGATAATCATTTGGGGTTTTGTGCCCATAGCCTTGGGAAGAATGACTCAATCGGTATGGGGTAATCTACTTAGTGTAGGTGTAGCGGGAGTTGGTTTATTTACCTATGGTTATGTAATGCTGTGGTTGTGGGGTATGTGGATTCCCATAGCACCCAACTTGTTGATATTAGCAGCAAATGGGGTTGGTTTGAGTGCATTTGCATTTTATCAACACGATAAATTTTTGCGATCGCAAATTGAACTACGTCAAAAAACAATTGAATATACTTTTAATGTAATTCATAATGGTCCGTTGCAAATCCTTGCCTATGGATTAAGGCACATGCGTGCAAAAGATATACCCTATGAAAAACTAATTTGGCAATTTGAAAGACTCAATCAAGAAATTAGAGAAATTAGCGAATTTCTCAAGTTAGAAGCATTAGAAGAAAAAGAAGTTTTACGTTTAGGAAGTGGGTTAATTTTGGATTTAAAACGACCACTTCACGATTTATTGTATGAAGTTTATTCAAGTACCTTAGAACGCAAGGATTTAGAATATTTTCAAACTTTAAAAGTCAAAATTCGCAATTTCGATCCTATTGATGATAAACATTTAAATAGAGAACAAAAACGTGGCATATGTTTGTTTTTGGAAGAAGCTTTGAGCAATGTTGGAAAACATGCCAAAGGGGTAAAACGAGTTCAGGCATCGGGTGCATATTTTGCGAATCAATATAAATTGTGGGTGAAAGATAATGGCCCTGGAATTCAACCATCAAAATCCGAAAATAAAGGTACAAAATGTTGTAAAGCACTAGCCAAAGAATTAGGAGGAGAATATCGACGGGAATCCCTTTCTCCTCGCGGCACTATATGCGAACTTAGTTGGGTACCGATGAGGTTAGGAGTTAGGAGTTAGGAGTTGTCACAGACGTAGCAGTGCTACGTCTGTTGCTGAGTTAGGAATTAGGA
Source organism: Cyanobacteria bacterium P01_D01_bin.50 (assembly GCA_039200565.1). GTDB lineage: Bacteria > Cyanobacteriota > Cyanobacteriia > Cyanobacteriales > Nostocaceae > Rivularia. The sequence goes on from JBCCSG010000093.1 coordinate 19,784, forward strand.
GTAATAGGTAATAACCAAATTTTTGGACTTAATATCACATATAAGTCAAAAAAAACTCTGCGTTACTTTGCGTTTCCCTTGGCGTACCTTTGCGTTTAATATTAATAAATTCTGTTCATTTTGAGTGATTATTTGTTGATTATTTATAATAATTGCGTTTATATCTTGTTTTTTTAAGATAACTATAAAACATCGGAGAATTTATAATGATTCATCAAAATTTTAGATTTTGGATTAATAGCCGTAGACTTATAAGTTTAGTTGTAGGAGCGTTTTTCTTAACTACCGCAATTCCTGCATATGCTGAATATAAACCACGCGATCGCAAAGCTGCTAGTGGATATACCCGTGGTAGTGGCTCCCGTGGATGTTCGGGTGATGGTATACCTCTGACACTACTTGCACCCAAGACATTTATCGGTAAAACAGCCTCTAAACGTCCAATGCTTGCTTGGTATATGTCAAATTCTCAAAATGTGCGATTCCGACTTTTTGAATTTACATCAGACAAAGATATTAAAGAAATTGGTGAATTAAAAGAAATACCAACAATAGTAGGCATCAACAAACTCAAACTTCCCACCGATTATCCCGAGCTTGCAGTCGGTAAAACATATTTGTGGCAAATTGCTATTGACTGCGGAATCGGCACAATTCTTCAACGTGCAGAATTTACCGTCATCAATCCGAATCTATCCCATGAAAAGAACAAATTAACTACCATCCCAGATGTAAATGATTATGCTGAAAATGAACAGTGGTACGAAGCACTTGAGCAAGCATTGAAAACAGCAAATAATGGTAAACTAGGTCGAACTGGAGCAAAATTAGTCCAAGAATTGGCACAATCAGAAATGCCCCCGTTAGAGGGAACTAATCCTAAAATTATTAAACAACGAATTGAATATCTCCAGCAAATTTCACGGGATAATTTATAGGAAATGAAGGGAGTGGGGGAGTTGAAATGTTCAAAATTTCGCGGTTTGGTATTGCACAATTACTCTGGTACTTAGGAATTATAACTGTTTCTATTTCTCCCGCTTCCGCTCAGTTAAATCCCGATAATACCCTGGGAAATGAGCAATCGGTTATTGTTCCTATTGATGTAAATAAGGAGAAATTGCAGTTAATGCTCAGAATATAGAACTTAGTGGAGCAAGTCTTCTTCTTACAGGAATTACACAAGATTTAGGAGATAGTAACACTAGATCGGGAAATATTGATATTAATGCACAAAGATAATTGGTTTTAAAAGATAAAAGCATTATTAGCAATAATCCTACCATTCTGCGATAAAATTAAAACTAGATTGTCATGTTTTATTATTAGTGGCATTCATCGATTGTTTGACCCGATTAATCCAGCCTTGGCTTTGTTTGAGTACTTCAGAATAAGGAAGTGTACTTTCCATAACTAACTCCATTGGTAGAGGATTTGACAGCAATGGAAACCAAGGTCTTAGCTTCTTACCAAGGCTCAGGCGAAAAATGAATTCTAACATCATCGGTTTTGACTTGGGAAAGTTATAATCTGACAAGTCTCGCAACGCATGAACATCTGGTAGTCGCTGGGCTGTAAAAGCCTCAAGGGCTTGCTCCCATTTATCCTGGTGCCGATTTAAACATTGATCGAACACCTGTACATCTTGTAGCGAAGCATTACATCCTTGTCCAATGGATGGAGAAACTGCATGGACAGCATCACCAACCAGCAAAATGCTATCCCCGACGTGCATCCGGTCACACCTCACTGTTAAAATCTTTGATACAGGTCGTTCGCACAGAACTGCAGCATCTTCTAACCGCATTACAGGTCTGAGAAATGGGCAATTTTCTTGAAAATAGGCTAGAACTGCTTCATCAGTGGTACAATTTTCCAAAGGATTATTATCAGGAGAAAAAATCAGCGTTCCATGAAGCCAGTCACCAGGTTGAGGAGCCAGAACTAATCGGACTCCCTTACCCATAATTGCGGTGTGAAGGTAGTTTCCCGCCAACTCTACTGTTCGATCTGGCGCAATTATGGGGATGTACAATGATTTGTATACCTCTGGGATAAAATCCTGTTCGCAGTGAATATCTGCTCTAGCACTCAATACTTCCCGAACTTGGGAGCGTGCTCCATCTGCTCCCACCAGACGGTCATAATGAGTTGTAAACTTTTCGTTCTGGGTGGGTTGGAGAATCACCTCCTGACTTTCCAAATTGATACCTACACAAGAACAATCAAATTTGACTGTCACAAAATCGCTACTATGCTGCTCTAGCAAATTTTCCAACAGCACCAAATTCAGTTGATTGCGATCGATCAGTAGTACAGGTGTCTCGCGTTTAATCCGGCGAGGTTTACCTAGTTTACCGTGAATTAAAGTTCCTTGAGACCAGACTCCCTTGTTGGCTAAAGCGGCTTTTAATCCAGGAATCTGCTCAATAGCATTTAAGCCCCGTGATTGTAGCGCAATTGGGAAGGTACGCTGATTAGATTGTTCTATTAAGCGAGGATCAAGGCGACGCTCATAAATCTCAACCTGGTAATCCCCTCGATTGAGCAAATAGTGGGCAAATAATAATCCTACTGGACCTGCTCCTATAATTACAACCTTTTGCATTTGCAAATTTTCCCCAATTTGAGCTGTATCGTCACTTCTGCTAATTAATACTAACCTGAGTTAGGTTGGAAGCTCAAACCCTTACATTACGCTTATTTGGTTGTAAAAATTATCAAAGTGTTTATTTGTTTTGGACTATCGATTAA
>JBCCSG010000094.1:0-22293 GCA_039200565.1 Cyanobacteria bacterium P01_D01_bin.50
ATGAAATCGATAACAGTTTAGTTTGATAAGACCTTTATTCATATACATCGTCTATTAGGGAGTAAAAAATAAACCATATGTACGATTGCATCATCGTCGGCGCGGGTCCTGCTGGTGGACCAGCTGCGTATCATTTAGCAAAACAAGGACGTTCGGTACTTGTTTTAGAAAGAGAATCTTTACCAAGGTATAAACCCTGTGGTGGTGGAGTATCCCCCGCAATCGCCAAATGGTTTGACTTCGATTTTAGTCCGGTAATTTCCTTGAAGGTAGATACCATCAGGTTTACATGGAAAAAAGGAGATCCAGTAGAAACCAAAATACAAACCATCGAACCCGTATGGATGGTACAGCGAGATGTTTTTGACCATTTTTTAGTTAAGCAGGCTGTAGCAAAAGGCGCGGAACTCAAGGATAGTACTGAAGTAAAATCTATTGATTTTAAAGGCGATTATTGGGAAGTAAGTACGGCTAATGGTGCATTTTCAGCACGTTACCTAATTGCTGCTGATGGTGCGGCTGGCCCAATGGCAAAATGGCTTGGTTTTAAAGAACCTAAGCGCCGTTTAGCAGCAGCTTTAGAAGCACCTGCCGCACCCGGACAAGATAAATCTAAAATTTTGTTTGAATTCGGCACAATTAAAAACGGCTATATCTGGAGTTTTCCTAAAGCTGATGGTGTGTCTATCGGTGCTACAAGCTTCCTGGGTGGAGAACCTGGTAATTTTACTAAAATCTTCAAGGATTGCAGTTCGATGCTTGGTGTAGATGTCAGTGCTGCTAAAGAGTACAGCCATCCCGTATGTGTATGGAATGGAAATAAAACACTACATACTCAAAACGCAGTATTAGCTGGAGAAGCAGCGTGTGTAGTCGATCCAATGACAGCTGAAGGGATACGCCCCTCTATTTTTAGCGGCATGAAAGCTGCTGAAGCTATTGATAAAGCACTTGGTGGTGATGCCAATGCTTTAGAGCAATACACTGAAGTAATTGCTGAAGAATGGGGTAGCGATATGGCTTGGGCACAAAAATTAGCCGGAGCATTTTATCGCTTCCCTGGTGTTGGTTATAAAGCAGGTGTAAAACGTCCCACTGGTAGCCAAATCATGGGTCAAATTTTATGCGGACAATTGCGCTACGGTGACGTTGTAGGTCGTGCCCTCAAGCGTTTGGTTCCTTTTGGGTAATTTATAGGGAACAGGGAGTAGGGAGTGGGGAGTGGGGAGTAGGGAACGGGGAACAGGGAACAGGGAGTGGGGAGTAGGGAGTAGGGAACGGGGAACAGGGAACAGGGAGTAAGGAAAAATTTCTAGTAATCCTAGCTGCCGCAATATCTTTAATTATTTCTTGTGGGATGGGCATTCTTGCCCGTCCCATTATATTTTTATTAATCAGATTAATTGTACTGGTTTCGTAGTGAGCGATTTATCGCTTTAGAGGACTAAAGTCCCTACTACAAACCTTTCAAATTTAGAGGACTAAAGTCCCTACTACAAACCTTTCAAATAAAGTTAAATTTACTCATTGCGAAATACAAAGCCATCATGGTAATAGCCATACACAATATTCCGGCAACTCCTGCTAAGGGTTTATTATTCTTACCCGTTATCCACTCTTTACTATCAGTGTAATCAACTAAACTAAGCGTATCAATACTCGCTATTGACCATACCCAACCAGCGTGAAGTCCCCAAGCTAAACCTAAGCTACCATTATCGGCAAATCTTGCTAATACTAAAACCATTCCCATTAACCACAATCCAGGAAGTTGGGGAGTTGTTTCGCGTCTTTCCCAAACTAAATGCAATAGTGCGAAAATTAAACTGGAAATTATTGCTGCAATCCAAACTGAATAAATTTGTTCGAGTTGAGTAAACAGGAAACCTCGAAAGACTAATTCTTCAATAGCACCCACTAATAATGCTACAAACATTATAGAAAGCAATGTTGATGGAAGTGATTCTAAATTCGGTAGTTTAAACTTACAAAAACCGAAATATAGCTGGCAGCCGAATACCAATGCTAAACTTACGACTCCCCAGCCAAACCCCAGAAAAAGCGAATATAAAATTGAAAAATTATTTACCCAACCGTAAGCTGCTGCATCTTGATTTGTCAGCCAATTAGTTAGAAGTAGAATTACTGGAGCTAATAAATAAAGAGAAATTACTAAAGCAATTTTCTGCTCTGGTTGCAAAGGTTGCTTCGGTGTCCAATGCAATATTTTGGTCAAAATTAATGCTATTGGTAGCCAACACACTATCCAAGCAGTAAAAAAAGTTATTACCACAGTTAAAGGAGATGCATTTTCCCAATAGGAAAGCAGATTATTGTTAAATGCCTCAAATAAATTTATCAAAATTAACCTAATATTCACAACGCAATAATCGCTTTACAAATATTTTTTAAAGAAAGAAAAAGAAAAACCGGGAGTTTTAATATGGAACTATAGAAAAGAGAAGTATCAATTAAATTAATACTTCTCTATTCCCTATAAGTACGACTCGCAATTGAATCGCTCCTATACTATTTTTTTTATCAAACGCCCAAAATTTTTCAGAGCAATATAGTCATTTTGGCATATTTTAATTTTCAACAATTAACTGAAAATCTGCCAAAACAACTATTAACTTATAAATGCAGGGAAAAGTAATAAAATATTCTCTACCTTTCTTATCCCTGCTATAAGAAAAATTTACTCTTCTTCTTCTAAATCTTCGTCAGAATCTTCGTCTGTTTGGCTTGCGCCATCAACTTGAATCAAGTGGATATGTTTGTATCCCAACTTAATTTCAAACTCATCTCCCGATTTTAAACCCATTGCTTTGGTATATGTAGCACCAATCACAATTTGACCGTTTTGATGAACGCTAACTCTGTATGTCGGTTCGCGCCCGCGGCCATCTTTTGGTGTTTCCGGGCTTAAGGGAATTCCTCTAGCCGATAACAAAGCGTCGTAAAAATCTGTTAGGTTTACTCGTACCTGACCATTCTTAGTAGTAGTGTAATATCCGCACTGCTTTGCTCTTTCTCGTCTTGGTAAGTTAGATAGTTCTTTGACTTTGGCAAGCAGTGTTTTTCCTGTCAATGGCGCTGTTGCTGTTTCACTCATTACACTCAAATTTTCCTTAAACTGTGCTTTCGCGATCGATAATGCGGTTTTATGTCTAGCCTAAAGGCGATTTTTGACGGGCACCCATGAGATTTTTTTAGGAGAAAAAAATTCTCATAAGAACCTTAGACATCCGTACATCAAATTTTTGAACTTTAACTGGGTTTTGATCCCTGCTGTTCTAATTCCAGGAGACAATGCTTGTGGTATCCCACAACATATTACTCATCAATTACAGTCGTAACGGGAATTTATTTTGGTGATTTTACACAGCTAACGCCTATACTTACCATCAGAGATGAAAATTTTTCTTCCAAGGGCTTTAAATAAAGCTAATTAACTGTAAAAAGGCTTTTACAAACCACACAAGTCTACTACTATAAATTAGTCGCAGACTCAAAAAGTCACCAGGCATTTTATTTTCAGCCAAAGTCTTTTAGACTCGAAGAGTTGTAGGATTTTCCCTAACATTCCTCTATGGCTTAAGACAGCATACTATTTACTAAGGGTTTACAAGGATAAACCCTCTTATACTGCCAATAGAGACAAAAATTTATATGCCCCTATATTACGAAAAAACAAAGCTATAGTTACCGCGATTGTACCGCAATTTATTATAGTTTTGTTGTCTCGTAATTTTATATTAAATACTAACATGAACTAATAATAGCAAAATAATTGTTTAAGTTTTAATTATTTTTGCTGTTATGCTTTTATCTAATGTTCTACCCTCAAGGGGGTAGGTGTTGGAGCAAGAATTTTATAAAAATTCATCTAAGGATAGATCTGCTGTTTTTAGTTTTATTGTTACACATCCCACTTTCACACAATATTAATCTCTGTAATCACAGCAATTATATACAAATCTTCTGACAAGCAAATACAATATCAGATATGTTAATCAATTGGTTCAAGCCTTCTATATAAGCTTGAAATTGATTGGAGTATAAGTCAAATAACGATTTTTCCCTTATGGACGTTATGGATTGGTGTAGTTGTAGAATAATAAAACAGTGATAGCCTATTAGTATATTTTAAGAAATGTTGGAAAGTGCAATTAAAAATTTGTTGATAATATTCTTGTTTGGCTACCCAGGAGCAAAAACCTCCTCTTTAAGTAGGTCTTGAGACTAAATTAAGATTGATGACTACGCCTCATAATATTTCTTTCTATAGTTGGCAGAGTTGAAACCTAATAGCAACGCTGTTTAAGCTCTTGGGTGTTGCATAAAAAAATTTTTATAGTTATCCTTACCAACTATAATCAAAATTATCTTTTACGATCGCTCAGCGTTCAGCAGCGATTTAAATTAGGAAATAGCATAACTCCTGCTAAGAAGTAAACTACTATATTAAAAATTATTTCCTTTAATAAGCAAGCACAGAAATTTAAAGTCAGGACACGGGGTAAAATGCAAGTTAATTTTAAAGTTATTCGACAAAATCAACAAATATCTCCTACGGTACAAACTTACCTTTTGGACGTACAAGAGGGTAATACAATCCTTGATTGTCTTAATCGGATTAAATGGGAGCAAGATGGTACTTTAGCATTTCGCAAAAATTGCCGCAATACAATTTGCGGTAGTTGTGCTATACGGATTAATGGACGTTCTGCTTTAGCTTGTAAAGAAAATATTGGCAGCGAAATTGCTAGATTTGCACCAGAAGTACCACACAAAGAACTGGCGAATTCTATTCCTGAAATCACGATCGCACCATTGGGTAATATGCCTGTACTAAAAGACTTGATTGTTGATATGAGTGGTTTCTGGAATAACTTAGAAGCTGTTTCTCCTTATGTCAGTACAGCTGCAAGAAAAGTACCCCTACGAGAGTTTTTACAAACACCAGAAGAAAGACAGCAGCTTGAGGAAACTGGTAATTGTATTATGTGTGGTGCTTGTTATTCTGAATGCAATGCATTGGAAGTTAATCCAGATTTTGTTGGTCCTCACGCACTAGCTAAAGCTTATCGGATGGTGGAAGATAAGCGTGACGGTGAAACTCAAAGTCGTTTGGAAGAATACAACGAAGGTACTAAAGGAGTTTGGGGTTGTACTCGTTGTTATTACTGCAATAGTGTTTGTCCTATGGATGTGGCTCCTTTAGACCAAATTAGTAAAATTAAACAGTCTATTCTTGAAACCAAACAAGCAAGCGATAGTCGTTCGATTCGTCATCGTAAGGTATTGGTAGAGTTGGTTAAAGAAGGTGGTTGGATTGATGAAAGACAATTTGGTTTACAAGTTATTGGTAATTATTTTAAAGACATCAAAGGTTTACTGAGTATTGCGCCTCTTGGTTTGCGAATGATCGGTAAAAGTAAATTTCCTTTGACTTTTGAACCTTCCGAAGGAACTAACCAGGTGCGTTCTTTGATGGAAGCTGTTGAACGAGAAAAGGTTAATAAAGATTAACAAGATTTTTTATCCCGTGTTTGATATTGGGGACGTGACAATGCAACGTCCCTAATACCGCTTGCGTTCGTCAAAAATCAAAAGTCAAGTTTATGTTTCGTTGCTGTTGTGCTTGTAGTCAAAGATAATCTATTTATTTGCTCTGTTTGCGATCAGCTTCGCTGGTGCCGGAGGCAATCGCGAGCTTCCTCAAAAATTTGAATAATAGTGGTTTACAGCAACTTTCATCGTAATAAAGTAGTGTGAAAATGCTCAAGGGTGCCTATCCTAGAAGACTTTTACAATTCAAGTTGTATTTTATTACTACTGCTTAGAAACAGGGGTTTACTTAAATCTTGTTTTGATCAAAAAATATTTTCAGATACTGCTAATTTTTATGAATTCTCAAGATAATTTAGTTGAAATCAGTGATATCCAAGCAGCAGCAAAACGGCTTGATGGAATTGCTCATCGCACTCCGGTTTTAACTTCTACAACAGTCAACCAACTCACTAACGGTAAAATATTTTTTAAGTGCGAAAACTTTCAGCGCACGGGTTCTTTTAAATTTCGCGGCGCATACAATGCACTTTTTCAATTGTCGAAGGAACAGAAACACAAAGGTGTGATTACTTTTTCCTCGGGAAATCATGCTCAAGGAATTGCGCTCGCTGGAAGATTACTTAATATTCCCACCACAATTGTCATGCCCGAAAACGCCCCTATAGTAAAACAAACCGCAACTCGCGGTTATGGTGCTGAGGTGATTTTATATAATCCAAAGCAAATTTCTAGGGAAGAATTAGCACAAAAGTTAGCACAAGAAAAAGGTTTAAAAATCATTCCTCCTTTCGATCATCCTCACGTCATCGCAGGACAGGGAACAACAGCTTTAGAACTAATTGAGGAAGTTGGTGAGTTAGATTTACTGTTAGTTTGCTGTGGTGGTGGGGGATTAATTTCCGGTTGTGCCATAGGCTCCAAAGCAATGTTACCAAATTGTCGCGTCATCGGAGTAGAACCCGCAGGCGCGGATGATGCTACTCGTTCGTTTTACTCACAAATTCTGCAATTTGTCAATAATCCAAATACGATTGCTGACGGTGCGAGAACACCGAGTTTGGGGAAGATAACTTTTCCCTTAGTCTTGAATTACGTTGATGATATGGTGACGGTATCGGAGGAAGCAATAATCCGCACTATGTTTTTGATTTGGGAAAGGTTGAAAATAGTAGTCGAACCTACGGGAGTTTTAGCCGCAGCAGCTTTATTGGAAGGTGTAGTAAAGCTTCCAGGTGCGAGAATTGGCGTGATTATTAGTGGTGGGAATGTTGATTTGGTAAAGATGGGCAATTTGGTTGATTGAACTTGATTTTATTTCAGTACAATAGCCCAAAATTCTGCGGAAAATATCCTCTTTTAAGTATTATTATCTTACTTATTTTCCTTTGTTTTACTTAACCAAATCACCAGATCTTCTAAACTAACTGCAATTTCGCTTCCTAATGTTTCGATATAGGTAAGTCCATCGCTAACGCTTAAACTTCTGATGGGATACCAGGTATTTCGTATGCGGATGAGAAGTTCTAATTGAATGACTTTACCCTGAATACGCTGACGATATTTCCACCAAGTTCGCCACAAGTTAGCTGCTTTTTCACAGTGCATTTGATAACCCTCTGGAATCTGACAGTACTCATATTGATAAAAACCACGATTATCTATATCTCCTATGAGAATAAAATTGTATTCAGCTAATACCTGAGTTATTAATTGCCAGTAATTTGACTTATATTTTACTAAAAATGGGTTTAATGTACTTTCTAGTTTAGTAGTGACAATTACCCCTTCTTTTTTTGCTGTCAGTTGATTGATTTTATAAACTGTTTCACCCTGTAATGTTGAGTTTGATAATAAAACTTCCTTTTTCTGAATAGAAAGCTTAACAAAATCTCGAATCAAATCAATATCAGATAACATCGGAAACCAGAAATAATACTATATGCTATGTTACCCATTTAATTAGTTTATCTATCGTCCGTATAAACTCTTATTTATTAAGTTAAAATAATACATTTACAAGATTAGGAAGGAGGAAGAAGGGTGAATTAGCTGTCGATCGCAAACTTCTGCTCAATTCCCGAAAGTTTTTTTACATTCGAGTCGATTATTTGCAATCGTGGAATCAACCCTTGTTGATTGGCAATTTGGATCGAAAGTCCCCCATAAGCATTGATTTCCAGTAATAATCAACCTTTTTCTTTATCTAAAACAACATCAATACCGAGATAACCAAACTCAGTTTTTTCCCATAGCTTTGCCGCCATATCCAAAATAGTATCCCAACAAGAAATTTGCCTATCGCATAATCTTGCGTCAGTATCTGGATACTTTGCTATGTAGCGATTATTCTGACTTGCACAAAATATCGTTATCCAGCCGCGCCAGAATCTCGTTAATTCTGTAGCTTTTAGTAGAGAAACTCAACTAAAAAGTCGAAATTTTTGAAGAATATTACCAGACATAAGGGCTTTATTTCTTTAGTTTGTTGAGTTTCATTCTTTGCCTCTATTACGACATTTAAATATGAATAAAAGTAACCCAAATTCACTTGGGAGCAAGGCTGTATTGCTCCTTGCTGGTACTCTAACAGTTATGTCAGGTATAGCTGTTTCTCCGTCTTTACCAGTAATGGAAAATTACTTTTCTAAAGTCGTTAATACAGTCAATATAGAAATATTAATCCGCTTAATTATCACTCTTCCCGCTTTGTTTATCGTAATTGGTTCGCCAATTGCTGGAGTTATGATCGATAGACTTGGACGCAAACCATTATTATTAGTAGGAATAATTTTCTATGGTTTTGCAGGTGCATCAGGATTTCTGCTAAATGATTTGATTAGTATTCTTATCGGACGTGCATTTTTAGGTTTATCGGTTGCTTGCATTATAGTTAGTTCTACCACCCTAATAGCAGATTATTATATAGGGTCTGCTCGGTAAAATTTTATGGGTTTGCAAGCAGCATTTATGGGTTTGACAGGAGTTATTTTTTTGCCTATATGTGGTGTATTAGCTAGTGCCAGTTGGCGTTATCCGTTTTTAGTTTATCTGTTTTCTTGGCTGTTAATACCGTTAGTTATTTTTTATATTTACGAACCCCATCGCATTCAAACAAAGGAAAAAATTACATTTAAGTCTCAAGTAAGTAATAATTTAAAGATTCCAATTAGCTTATTATTGATGATTTTCGGAATTACAACTTTTACTCAAATTATTTTTTATTTAATTCCTGTCCAGCTTCCATTCTATTTGCGCGGATTAGTAAATGCCACTCCGCAACAAATTGGAAATGCTATTGCTTGCTGTAATTTATTTAGCGTCACAGCTTCATTGTTTTACAGCAGACTCAGCGCTAAATTAGATTTTGTCAGTATTTTACCGATTATTTTCGGATTACTTGGCACTGGCTGTAGCATTATTGGTTTAGTTAATAGCTATATTCCCGTATTATTTGGTTTAGCTATTGCGGGTTTAGGTCTCGGGCTTTTAATACCTAATATGACAGTGTGGATATCTGCGGCTGTACCCGATGTGATACGTGGACGTGCCAATGGTGGATTTTCGACTGCTTTATTTTTAGGGCAATTTCTGTCACCAATTGTCACTCAACCAATTAGCCTCAAATTTGGTTTGAGTTCAACTTATAGCTATGCAGGGGGTTTGCTCTTGATTGCAGGAGTTATATTTTTTGTCATGCGAGCTCTAGTATTCGCGAGACTCAAAAATTTCGGGGGGAGATCAGGCCGTAGCAAGTATTGAATGGAAAAAAAATGGATCATTACAATGCTTGCGGATTAGTTTGACGGGAAGTTATGAGGAAATTGATAGAACAATGAGTAGCTTCTATAGGTTGTTTATAATGCTTACAGCTGCTTTACTTAAACCTCTTTATTTAACTACAAATTTAAACATTTGAGATGCTCTTTATAGCCTCATCTCACCCTTACTACAAGTTCTAATATTCCATTATTTTAATTTGCTTATTTGCAGCTAACTGCGCCTTTTTCATCGCTTGTTTTAATGGTTGTTGTCCTAACATGGCGCTGGTAAATTGATTGTCAAAGTTATTTACAATTGGTGTCGGATACTTACCTATTTGCCAAAGAGTAGCGTAATCAATCCCCGTTAAAAATGGCAGTCGTAAATTATCTTGTTTGTAATCCAATTTCTGTGCTACTGATTTTCTTGTGGGTAAGGCAAAACCACTTTTAGTCCATTTTTCCATACCTTGTTTACTTGTAAGGTAAGAAATTAATTCCCAAACTTGTGTTTTGTGTTTTGCTTTTTGATTCATTACGTAAGCAACGGTAAATATCATTGTGCCTTTTTTATTATTTATAGTTGGTACTTCTGCGGTACCAAATTCTAAGTTAGGAAAAGTTTCTTGCAAATAAGGAATCGCCCAGTTACCTTCAATTACCATTGCTACTTTACCAGTGGCGAACATTTCGCTACCGGAATTTGTCCCTACATCTGTTTTTTGAACGGAAGTTCCTTCTTTTTGATATTGCTCAATAACTAATTGCAAGCCTTTTCTAGCTTCTGGAGAAGCAAAAGTTACATCACCATCTTGGTTTACTATTTCTCCTCCGAAAGCTTTGATTTTATAAGCTTGCCGCGCTAATTCTGGAATTTCTCCAAAACCGTATTTATCTATCCTGCCATCTTTATTACTATCTTCTGTTAAATTCTGCGAATAAGTACGTAATTCTTTCCAGGTAGCAGGAGGATCGGTTAAACCTTTTTTACTCAATGCTTGTTTGTTATAAAACAAAGCAAGCGTTGAGTAATCTTTCGGTAAACCGTAAATCTGGTTGTTGTACTTAAAACTGTTTAGTAAGGTTTCTTCAAAGTCGCCTAAATCGAATTCATCATCTATATAGCTATCTAAAGGTTCGAGAACATTTTTACTCATTAAGAAAGGTGCTTCCAAAGCATTCAAATAAAAGACATCTGGTGCTGCTTCCCCCACTAAGCGAGTTTTGATGACATCCATGTATTGATCGTTAATAACCTCATACTTAACTTTGATGTCTGGATGCTCTACCTCAAAATCTTGCAACAACTGTTTTAAGAGCTTTTGTTCAACTGAACTAGCACCCCAACCGCTGAGTTTAATGGTAACTATATCTGATGATGTAGACGTACTTGATAAGAATTGATTATGATAGCCAGCCATCAATAAGGTAAATGCTAGCAAGATTCCTAAAAAGCTAAACAATTTTCTTTTCATAAGCGATTTGCTCGCAAGAGTGCAAATTGATTATTTTGCGATACTCGCACATTTGATGAGGGCCTATTCACCAGCTTTACAATTATTTTTGAATATATTTTATATTTTTTTAATATTTATGGCTTTTTAAAGAAAAAAACAAGTTGAAGCACTACTATACGAGGATTTTTGTCGAAAAAGACTTTTATAATATTAAAAAAAATCATTAAGAAGCTTAACCCTAATCTGTATAAATATGTATTTATCTTGAGATATGTAAGGTATTATTAAGAAATACTTGTCAGCAGTGCTGATAAAAACATTCAAATTACAAGTCATAAAAAAATTTTTATCCCGAAGGGTGGTTAATGCAATCTGTTCAGGTTAAAACTGCTGTTCAAGAAGTTCCAGAAAAAATCCAGAGTGCTGTTTTGCCGTCAGCACTCTCTCCAAGCGAAACTAAACAAGAGTCGCAAACTCAAAAAGTTTCTAAAAAAGACATCCGTAAAAGCTTAACAGCCTCCACAGCCGATGGGGTATTTGCTGCGGTTTTTGATATTACAACTACTGGGATTCTGCTAAGTAATTTTCTAGTAGAGTTGGGTGCAACTCCAGTGCAGATTGGGATGCTTGCTTCTATTCCCATGTTGGTGAAACTTTTACAACCTTTAGGGGCTTATTTTTCCGAGCGTATCAATAGTCGCCATATTTTCTGTCTTTGGACTCATGGTGCTGCTAGATTTGTATGGCTAATTTTAGCGATCGCTATTGGAATAGTGAGTTGCAGTTTTGGGGATTTAGAAAATGAACAACTGGTTATTCTGACGCTGCTAATCATTCTAGCCAGTAACGTATTAACAGCTTTAGGACAAGCATCTTGGCTGAGTTGGATGGCGATGCTGGTTCCTCGACAGTTGCGAGGAAGATATTTTGGTACAAGAAATAGTTTTGCTAGTTTTACCAAACTGCTTTATGTACCTGTTGCAGGTTGTATAGTAAGTTTTTGTCCTGGGGGAGCAACGCAAGGTTACGGATTAGTTTTGCTGCTGGCTTTGATTGCAGGAGCAGCAAGTTTGGGTTGCCAATTTTTTAAAGTTGATATTAATCCTCAGTCTTACAATTATTTGGAAATACAAGATAAGCGCGAATATAAATTTTCAGATAATAAAGAAGAAGAATTAGAGATTATACAAGCTTCAGTCAATAAAAATCAAAATTTTAGTCAGTCTCCTAGCATTTGGAAGGACTCGAATTTTTTAATATTCTTGGTTTATTTCGGCTTGTGGATGTTTGCTTTCAACCTCAGTACTCCATTTTTCAATCTTTATATGCTCGATACTTTAGATCTGGATGTCAGCTGGGTGACTATTTACGGTAGCTTTGAAGCTGGTGCTGGAATGCTAATGCTTTTAGGTTGGGGTAAATTAGCGGATAAAGTAGGGAATCGTGCCATATTATTTTTAGTGGGAATATTGGTTGCAATAATTCCACTTTTGTGGGTAGGAATCGGTATTGATTCTCTGAGTATTTGGTTGTGGTTACCTTTACTGCATATCCTTATTGGAGGTAGTACTGCAGCAATTGAGTTATGTAGTAATAACATACAAATAGGTATAGCACCAGTAAGAATGCAATCGGTTTATTTTGCTACAGCAGCAGCAGTAGCTGGTGCTAGCGGTGCTATTGGAACAACAATCGGCGGTTTTCTGGCAGAAAATGCTTTTTTTGGAGGCTTATCCGGTTTATTTGTGATTTCTGTAGGTTTCCGCTCAGTAGCTCTTGTTCCACTTTTGTTTGTACAGGAAGAGCGAAGACAATCTTTAACCAAGATGTTTTATGGTTTACGTAAATTAAAGTTACCAGCTAACAGTTAAGTTTTATCGGTAATTAGTAATTAGTAATTACTGAATGAAGAAGTTCTCGGTTGAATGCAATATCAATAGATTCCCCTATACCTTGATATGGGAACTTTTATCTTAGAAGACCTCTTCTTTTAAACTTGGAAGAGGTTTTTAATTGTTCATAAAATATTTATACAAAACTCCTATTATTTTGTGAGTAATTGTATTTAATAATCGTGAATAATTATTTCCTTCCTAATATGCTCTTAAACGAAATGTTTGATATTTTCTCTTTTTTCTAATTCGAGTAATTTCTTGGATAGAGAAAAATAGTATTGAATCATTTCTGTTTAAATTTACATAGTCATCATGGAAGGAATGGATAAATTTCTGGAAACTCTCGCCGTGCTTGGCGGTATTATTGTAGTTTTATACATATTAACATTTGCGCTGTTACCTTTATGGTTTCGCCGCTTTTCCTCAGATGCAGCAATTACGACTTTGAAAGTTTCGCGCAAACCAGCTTTGCTAATTACTCTATTTAGTGGGTTGAAAATCTGTTTTTCTAATTTAGAGTTAGGTAACTTTGAAGGTTGGATTAACGAAGGCTTAGATGTTGCGATTATCATCATAGCAACTTATGCCGTTAGTCAGCTTTTTACTCAAGTAGTTATTTACTATTTAAAAATCTACGCTGAGAAAAGCGAAGCCATGTGGGACGATGTTTTGGTTCCCATTTTACAAAATGTGCTCCCAGTTATAATCTATGTGATCGGTGGTTCACTAGTATTGGAAACTATAGGCGTAAACGTCGCTGGAGTCTGGGTAGCAATTGGGGGTGCTAGTTTTATTATCGGCTTTGCTTTCAAAGACTCTTTGGCAAATTTTCTGAGTGGTTTAGTTTTGTTAGTTGATACTCCATTTCAATTTGGAGATGTTGTTTCCTTATCAGAAGGTCGTTTAGCAGTAATTAAAAAAATTGGTCTGCGAGTGACTCATTTGTATGATGTCAATAATCACAGCGACATATATCTACCTAACGCTAATTTTGAAGGTCAGGAAATTGTTAATCTGACTCGTCCCACACCCCACTATTACGATCAGGTAGAAATCGAAACTTTGTCAACTGCCGATCCCGGTCTAGTTGTTCAACTTATGGAAAATGTTATTCTAGCTCACCCAGATACCATGGGTCAAATTGATCGCAAGATTAACTCTTTGCACCAGTTTTATGGATTTTCTAAACCTGGAGCAAGAGAGGAAGAGAAGAAGAAATCTGGGTTACAAAGATTAGCTGCTGAACAAGAGCTTAATAGTAAACTTAGAGAGGTTGAAGACGCTTTCGATCGTTTATCCAAGAAAATTACTACTTTTGAAGAAAATGGCTTGGATGAAAGTGAAATCAAATTTATTCGCCATGACTACCTCGAAATTTGCGAATTAATTGGTTTAGTACCTGGGGTAGAGCGCAGCTTAACACGAAAGAAAAAGATATTTCTACAAGAGGGAGAACTCTCAAAAGCTGGGGAGCAATCTCTCATTGGTTTGGTTAGAGCATGGTATGGCTCTTGGTTAAAAGATCCAGATTTATTAAGGGAAGATCATAAATTACTACCAGAAGAATGGGAGCAGAAAATTGAGCTCTTAAAGCGAAAAGTGAACCGGATATTGTCTAAATTCAACAATCTTTCTACTGACGAAACTAGGTTAGATGACACCTTAAACGACATGCTTATTTGGTTCCAAGAACGTTTCAAACGTTCTCGTACAGAGTGGCAAGATCCAAAAATTTGGGTGGAAAGCGTAGGATCGGCATCGAATCCCGAGAAAAAATTTCTTGTCAAATATTTCGTTGATGATATCAAGCTAGAACACTGTGAGAGAGGTAAGCGAATCAAAAATGAATTGTACCGCGAGATGATGTGGCATCTTAGAAATGCTTATCTGGCGAAATAGGGGATATTCTTGATAAGCTGTTGTGCATTAAAAATGCACAACAGCAAGGCAAGAGGCTGTCATGCTGAAGGCAAAAGGGATAAGATTTTTAGCTTTTAAATAATATTTCTAAATATACTACTCGAAAGTGGCAGCTTATAAAATATCCACCTTGTAGAAGCAAAAAAAATTATAGAGACGTAAAATTTTACGTCTCTATATCTAGCAAATATTTATTTATCCGGAGAGTAACCTAAGATACCGTACTAGAATCTCTAGCCAAATTTCGTAAAGTCTTGTTTTGTTTAGAAATGCGCTGTAGACACGAGCGCGACTTCTCACTTCATTTGCGTAACTACGAACCTTGCTCGCTGACAACGCTGTGGCTAAAGTTTCTTGTTGTCTCCCAAACGACTAAATTATTATCGGCTTTAATTGCAGGCGGTTGATGCAGTGCAATTAATTGTGTCAAAGTTTTCTTTAATTGGGTGCGGGGAACAATTTCATCTACAAAGCCATGTTTGAGTAAGTCTTCCGCACTTTGAAAATCTTCGGGTAATTTTTCTCGCAGAGTCTGTTCAATCACTCGTCTACCTGCGAAACCAATAGTTGCTTTTGGCTCGGCCAAAATTATATCGCCTAACATCGCAAAACTTGCTGTTACCCCACCTGTTGTAGGATTAGTTAAAACCGGAATATATAAAAGTCTTTTTCGGCGATGACGTTCCAACGCCGCTGATACTTTCGCCATCTGCATTAAGGAGAGCAACCCTTCCTGCATTCTTGCTCCACCGGAAGTACAAATAATAACTACCGGATAGAGTCGCTGTGTTGCTTCTTCTATCAGGCGTGTTAGCTTTTCCCCTACTACCGAACCCATGCTAGCACCAATGAATCTAAAGTCCATTACGCCTAAAGCGAGGGGTAAACCATTTATTTCGCCCAAACCTGTTTTTACAGCATCTGTTAAACCAGTTTTTTCTTGCATATCCCGCAGACGATCGCTGTAGGATTTGCGATCGCGAAATTTTAAAGGATCTGTGGGAAGCAGATGCTCATCCATTGCTCTCCATGTATTAACATCTATGAGTTGCCGGATACGTTCATCACTATCAACTCGATTGTGATGTCCGCATTCGATGCAAACCATCTGATTTGCTTTCAGGTCTTTTGTATAGGTCAATACACCACATTTAGAGCATTTATGCCATAGTCCATCAGCAATTTCCCGTTCTTGACGTTCAATACTGATAGAACCTGTTTTACGTCGGTTTGCAAACCAATCAAATAAAGATTTAAAACCGCGTGTTTCGTCGTTGTTCGCCATTTGTATATTATGCAAGTCGATTGTATGTCAAATTTAATCAAGAATACGGAAGTTTGCCCTTTTGTCTTCTTTAATAAATGTTAAAAATTTATCACAAATTACAGAAGACATTCATCTTAAATTCCTCATTTTTTTTCTAAGCAATGGATCTTTATCTAAATATCTTTGCTTGTCAGCTTAACGAAAATATGTAAACCAATTCAAGTAAAGAGTCTTCTTTTATATAATTCCTTCAACAGCAATATAGTCCATTACGGACAATGAGATACTTCATGCTTGTTATAGATACGTCCATCTCGGAACTAAGTTTCTCCAGTTTATAGGTACGAACTTTGTAACTCCAAAAGCTGCCACTAAAACAGTGCCCCAAGGAAGAATTTTACTTTCCAGTCGATAATCTTCGATTCTTTTATCAACAGAAGGTGATTAATCAGCAGCCTTCTGGGCTAAGGATTTTTCTCGTCAAGGGTTCCCTTGATAATATTAAAAAAAAATTATCTCGGGTGCCCGTCACAGCATGATAATACCAAATCCTTAAAAGATTTAATGGTAATCAATTTTACAGTTATAAAAGTCGATTAGGACTTAGGAATGGAAACTTCTACCACCTCTACTACCTCTGGCTACTCTACTTCAGTACTTTGTTTTCCCCGTTTCTTTCAATTCCCTGGGACAAATAATCGCAAATAACTTGATATTATAGCCTCACCGCTTAAGAGGGCGATCGCAGAACCCAAGGCTAGATAAGGGCCAAAAGGAAAAGGTTGATTTCGTTTTATTTTTTTTTGTGTAAATAAAGTTCTGCTCGCTTCTACAACAACTCCTGCAATACAAGCGATAAAGCTAGCTAAAAGCAAATATTTCCAACCCAGCCAAGCTCCCATCATGGCTGCTAATTTTGCATCTCCTGCGCCCATTGCATCTTTGCGAAAAACAATTGTACCAATACGAGCAATTACATCAAACATCCATAGCCCTAATACTGCTGCTGCAATTGCTAGCATCACTTGGTTTATTAATGTCAACCAATTAAATTGTGGAATAAATCCTAATATTATTTGAAACAAAATACCCAGTACTAACCCCGATTTGGTCAGTTCGCTGGGTAATGTCATTGTATCTAAGTCAATTATCGATAGTGCTAATAACCAACTGCAAAATAGCCAATAACCGATTGTGAGTAACGAAAAATTAAATATCAAAAAAATTAGTACAAATGTAAGACCTGTGACTAATTCTACAATCGGGTAACGAGGAGATATGCGACTTTTACAATAACGACAACGCCCTCGCAGCCACAACCAACCCAGTACCGGAACATTATCGTAAGCTTTTAGCCGGTTTAAACAATGGGGACATCGGGAAGGAGGATAAAGAATCGACAAACCAGCAGGTAGTCGATAAACCACAACATTGATAAAACTGCCAATAGATGCACCCAAAGCGAAAACAATTAAACTTGCCGGTGCAATAATCCACTCATCCATCAAGTTATTATTCCAAAGTCATTTACCCAAAGTAATTTGTAATTCGCCCTGACGTAATTAGTAATTACCCTGAAGTGCTGACTTATAATAACTAACAACTAACAACTAATACATGTGAGATTCGATTTGATTTAGCGGAACAAAACATTCTTGCGGTAAAAGCACTGGCTGAGGGGTAAAAATTACCTTTCCTCGATGATTTCCGCGATTAATCGCCACTCCTGAAGCTTGCCCTGCCATTTCTGGATGCACCTCACAGTAAGTGTAGTAGATTTGACCCGCTGCTCTGAGAAGAGATGAGTCAATCAAAGGAGATTGCGTCACGGGGTTCGTAAAATTTGCTTGCCCTTGTCGTAATGCGTACACGAATTACTTATTTTTTGTGACTAGGTTTTCAATTAGTTTATCCGAAAGTTTCAACCATGGAGGCTAAAAGACTCCTACAGAAATAAGAAAAATAATTATTTTTCTAAAGTTTGAATCAGTGCTTCGCCCATAGCTTTGCAACCCACTTGATTCATTCCTTCAGACATTATATCTCCAGTACGGTAACCTTGATGTAAGACTTGAAACACTGTATTTTCTATGTAATCTGCTGCATTGCCTTGGTTCAAACCGTAGCGTAGCATCATTGCCGCACTCAGAATTTGTGCTAAAGGATTAGCTTTATCTTGCCCTGCAATATCGGGAGCTGAACCGTGTACTGGTTCAAACACTCCCGGAGCGGATGCCCCTAAGCTCGCCGATGGTAGCATACCAATACTTCCAGTAAGCATAGCTGCTGCATCGGAAAGAATATCGCCGAACAGGTTTCCGGTAACGATAGTATCAAACTGTTTGGGAGCGCGTAACAGTTGCATGGCTGCATTGTCAACATAAAGATGGGTTAATTCGACATCGGAGTATTCTTCAGCAAGTTTGGTGATGTTAGTGCGCCACAGTTGAGAGACTTCCAAAACGTTGGCTTTATCTACAGAACAGAGTTTACCTCCTCGTTTGCGGGCTGCTTCAAATGCGACTCTACCAATGCGTTCAATTTCTGCTTCAGTATAGGCCATTGTATTAACTCCGCGCTTTTCACCAGTTTCCGTCTCGAAAATTCCTTTGGGTTTACCAAAGTAAATTCCACCAGTGAGTTCGCGAACAACCATAATATCAACGCCTTCTACAACTTCTTTTTTAAGAGTTGAAGCATCAATTAATTGGGGTATGATTTTTGCAGGACGTAAATTTGCAAATAATTGTAAACCAGCACGCAATCCTAATAAACCTGCTTCGGGGCGCTTTGCTGATGGTAGAGAATCCCACTTGTAACCGCCGATCGCAGCGAGTAAAACAGCATCGCTCTGAAGACAGGTTTTTAATGTGGTTTCTGGTAAAGGTTCCCCTGTTGCGTCGATTGCTGCACCGCCAATTAAGGCTTCTTGAAATTCAAACTGTATATCAAATTTTGTTCCTACGACTTTGAGTACATCTACCGCTACTGCCATTATCTCAGGTCCAATGCCATCGCCAGGAAGTAGGGTAATGCGGTAGTTCTGGGTCATAGTTGTTTTAGATATTTTTTAATTTGGACAGACTTTATATCATACCGGGCAAGTGTACCGAGAAGGTAGAGTCTCCTACTTCCTCTTGTTTTGGCAATTGAATATGCCTGGCTCCGGCACACTGAGCCGTGCCTTTGATTGAATAAACTAGGCTTGCCGTTGCGGAGCATTAAAAACCTATTTTTGAATCCAAATATTTTACTTAACTTAATAATTAATTCTTAACAAGAATTTCACCACAACGATAAAGCCCCAAACATCCATCATAAATTATGATAAATACGTATAAATACTGATTGTATCGTCACGAATCAAGTTATAAAAAAAATAATGATTGATACTCAAAATTACTCAGGTTAAAGCTGTATGGAAGGGCTAAGTTAGTCGAAAAGTAGATGACTTAACTAAAAATAATGCTAAAAGAATTAGCAATTCGTACCAGTGGACTATACAAACAATTTGATAAACATATAGCTGTGAATAATGTTGATTTAGAAATAGGAGAAGGAGAAGTTTATGGACTTATAGGGCCAAATGGTGCAGGAAAAACATCGCTAATTCGCATGTTAGCAGCAGCGGAAGAACCAACCGCAGGGGAAATTTATCTAAATGGCGAGATTCTACGTAGGGATAAAACAAACCCAACTCTAAAGCGGCGTTTGGGTTACTTGCCTGATGACTATCCCCTTTATGAAGAGTTAACGGTTTGGGACTATTTGGATTATTTTGCAAGGTTGTATCTTTTACGAGATCCGAAGCGCACTAAAAGGTTACACGAAGTTCTACAACTGATTCAACTTGAGAATAAGCGCAACAGTTTAATTTCTACCCTATCGCGAGGGATGAAACAGCGTTTGTGCTTGGCGCGAACGATTATTCACGAACCGATTATACTGCTGCTCGATGAACCAGTTTCTGGACTCGATCCCATTGCTAGAAATCAGTTTCGGGAAATCATCAAAGTGTTGCAGGAAGCAGGAATGACAATCTTGATTTCTTCCCATGTTCTTAGCGACTTAGCCGAGTTATGTTCCTCCGTGGGAATCATGGAACTTGGGCTTTTAGTAGAAAGTTCTTCACTACAAGAACTTTATAAAAATTGTGCTGCTCAGCAGATAGTTATTTCCACTTTAGGTAAATTAGAAGTTTTATTAGAGGAACTGAAAAAGAATTCTAAGGTGGAAGAGTGGGAATTAATTCCAAATAAAAATAGCATCAAAATCAATTTTTCGGGAGAACAAGAAGACTGCGCTGATTTATTGCGTTCTCTTGTTACTGCCCGAATTCCTCTAACAGGATTTAACTTGATTCAAGAAGACTTAGAAAGTATTTTCCTAAAACTAGATCACAAACAAGCATCTTAATAATTGTGAATTTAAAATACTCTGTGAAAAATCCTAGGGGTAACAACATTCAACAATTCAAATTTTAATCCAGATAACCAACCACTAATAACTAACTAAAAACTTATATCATGCTCAATTTAATTGATAAAATAGGCAATTGGAATCCACAATTATTCCGAGAATTAAAAGGTCGCCTCAAACCAGGTTCTGTTGCGATAGCTTTAATTACATCTTTAGGTTTTCAATTCATAATATTTCTATGTAAGTATGAAGAACTCAGTGATGAGAATAATCAAATAGATGTACTATTGTGGGAACACTGGAAGTGGATATACCTATCACTCAGCATAATTTTTATTTTCACTTTATTGGTCGCAAGTACTTATTTAATAGTTAACGATCTATCGCAAGAAGAACGTCAGGGTACGCTGAATTTTATTCGTCTCAGTCCCCAATCAGAAATAAGTATATTCACTGGAAAAATGTTAGGAGTTCCAGTTTTGATTCATCTTATAGTTCTCGCAGCTATTCCTTTTCATATATTCGCTGGCATAAAGGCAAATATTTCTTTAGACTACATTTTATTTTTCTACTTGATACTTGTAGCTAGCTGTATTCTTTGTTATAGCCTTGCTTTGTTATTTGCCATATTTGATAATTCTGCATTCAACGGTCGTAAAGCTTTCTTAGGGAGTGGTTGTATTCTATTCTTGTTAATTCTTTCTATGAGTGGGGTACATTTCGATCTTGAGTATTCTAATGCTTGGTTCAAAATCTTAAGCCCTATAGAAATGACCAATTATTTATTCCTGAATTTCTCTTATAATTCGGAATTAATAAACTTACAGTTCTTTAATTTACCTTTAGGAAAAAATGTCGTTTCTCTTTTAGCTTTCTATTTAATAAATTATGGATTACTCACTTATTGGATTTGGCAAGGATTAAAACGTTGTTTTCGTAATCCTAGTGCTACGATGCTCAATAAACAGCAAAGTTACTTTTTAGTTGCAAATTTTAACTTCATACATTTAGGGTTTGTAATTTCTACTAATGATACTATTCACAATCCAGTATGGGGTAGATTAATATATCTATATATTTGGAATATATGTTTTTTTATGGCACTATTTGCGATGATATTACCACATCGTCAAGCTATAGTAGATTGGGCAACGTTTAGATATAAAAAAGTTTCTAATAGTAAGGTTTCGTCTCAAAAGAGTTTACTTCCAGATTTAATTTTTGGTGAAAAAAGTCCGGCAACCTTAGCAATCGCAATCAATCTAATAATCGCTGCAAGTT
This sequence comes from Cyanobacteria bacterium P01_D01_bin.50, assembly GCA_039200565.1. GTDB lineage: Bacteria > Cyanobacteriota > Cyanobacteriia > Cyanobacteriales > Nostocaceae > Rivularia. The sequence continues at coordinate 21,575 of JBCCSG010000094.1, forward strand.
TTTTTGTTATACCCATCTTTAACAAAGACATAAATACTGTAAAAAATGGTGACCAAATTGTAGCATTATTAGGAATTTTACTATTTGTCAGTTTGACGATGATTTACGCTACTATTGCTCAAATTATGTTGATGCTGAAAAACTCTAAACGCACTTTATGGGCAGTGGGAGCAACAAGTGCATCAATCATTTTACCAGTAATAATTTTAATGATTCTAGATATATCGGCATCAAATACAGGCGATGTAGGTAGTATTTTCTGGTTATTCACAATTAGTTTTTGGCATGGCATTAAAAATGCCTCATATGCCACAGTTTTGAGCGTTTTTCTTTGCGAATTAACTATTGTAGGGTTACTCAACTGGTACTTAGTTAAACAAGTTACATTGGCAGGAGAATCTGCGACTAAAGCACTATTTGCGAATAGTAAAAGTTAAACTTTCAAGCTGAAGAATTAAATATTTAATAGATATAAATTGAGGGGTGAAAATTAAATTTTCATCCCTCAATTCTGTTTTTAAACTTAATTAAGCGCTTTTTTTACCAATTCCGCAATCTGGGAAGGGCGTTGTGCGACGGGTATTTTTGCTTGCTTAAAAGCTGCTAATTTACTTTTTGCAGTACCAAAATCAGGATCGCGTCCAATAACTGCCGCTAAAGTTCCTGTTTGTCGCCAATGTTTTGCCGGTGGCGCGTGTACTCCGGCAATATAAGCAATA
>JBCCSG010000095.1:0-22143 GCA_039200565.1 Cyanobacteria bacterium P01_D01_bin.50
ACGTTTTTATACCTAAATCAACGCCGACATAATCATATTGCTTTTGGGTTATTTCCGGTTCTATTTCATAAGAAAAAGAAATATACCAATCCCCGGCTGTTCTAGATATAGTAAACGTTTTGGTTGTTGTGTGAGGCAAAATCTCATAGGTTGAAACCCAACCAATGGTAGGTAATTTAATACGTTTGTCACCAATATTTATTGGTCTACCACTTGCATTAATTGTAAAACTATCGTTTTTACCTTTTCTCTTAAACTTGGGATATTCTGCACGTTGAGCAAAGAAGTTTTTAAAAGCTTTCCCTAAATTATTAAAAGCAAATTCTGTTATTTTTTGACAAATACCTTTCTCTTTAATCCAAGGTAAAGTAGGCTTGACTTCATGATTAAAAAATTTCTTTAAAATCAGGTGATTTGGCTGATATCCTTCACGATACAAAGTAGCCCAAGTTGCAAGTCCCCAATTATAGGTAAACCGGGATATGCCAGCATGTTTTGACATCAGAATTTTTTGTGAAGATGTCAGTTTCAGCTTGGTTTTTATCGAAGTTAACAACACAAATAAACTAATGAATATAAATGATTATATAGTCAATCACAACCATAAATTACTATAAAAAGTTGGAAAAAGTCTTGTTGTTTATGTAAATTTTATTTAAAAAGAATACTTTTGTCGCGAAATATCTAATTATGTCCCGTAAATACTGTACTAAGAGGGAACTCTCAGTTTTCTCAGAAAACTCTTACCAAAACCTCAGTTAGCCATCATTAGATACTCAGAGTCATCCCCGATATTAGTAATTAAGCGAAAGGCAAACACCAAAAACTTTTATCGAGGAGACATTAACCATGAAATTCAACAAATTAGCTGGTTTCGGCATTGCATCTGTAGTATTATTCAGTGGAGTTGGTTCGGTAATAGTTAATTCTGGAGTAGCCGAAGCTAGCCCTGCATTTAGAAGAACAAGAGTAGCAACTAAAGCTGAATCGATTGTCGCATCTGGAAACTTTGTAAAACAGGAAAAAGCAACATCAGGTAAAGCTAAGATCGTCAATATCAACGGAAAACGTTACTTAGAATTTGATAAGGCATTTAGTACTAGTGAAGGTCCTGATGTAAAAGTAATTTTACACCGCAACAGCACCATACCTCTAAATATTAAAGAAAGCAACTACATCACCCTTGCTAGAATTAAAAGCTTCAACGGCGCTCAACGTTATGCAATTCCCGAAAATGTAAACCTTGCTAATTATAAGTCTGTAGGAATTTGGTGCGAAGAATTTAATGCTACTTTTGGTTACGCTAGCTTGCAAAATGTTTAAATCTAATGTATTGACGCAATACCGAAGCGTCTCTACAAAGCATATTTTTCGACTTCTTCAACTACTAACCACTCACCACTCACTGTTATAAGAATGGTGCGTTACGGCATTATCAAAAATTTAACCTCAAATAATATATACAAAAGAGCCGTAACAGCAACGGCAATAAAGCAGGAGGAATATCCACACCGCTTTTTGCCTCCCCTACAATTTCACCACTCACCACTCACCATTCACCACTCACTACCTTCCCAAACTTCTAGGATCGAGTGCATCCCTCAATCCATCCCCAAGCAAGTTAAATGCCAATACAGTCAAAATAATTAACACCGCAGGAGGCCAAATTAACCACGGTTGTAGTACTAAAATAGAAGCATTGGTTGCTAAAGATAGCATATTACCCCAAGAAGGATCTGGTTGCTGAATGCCTAAACCAATCAAACTTAATATTGCTTCCGCACCAATAAAGCTAGGAATAGAAAGAGTCGCAGAGATAATAATATAACTTGCAGTTTGCGGTAAAACGTGTCGAAGAATGATATATAAAGGTTTAGCACCCATTGCCCTTGCAGCTTGGACAAATTCTCTTTCTTTAATTGATAATACCTGTCCGCGAATTACCCGCGCTAAACCAGCCCAGCGAATAAAGGAAGTAATTAAAACAATCAGTAAAAAACGTTGAGTACTGCTTAATCCTGGTGGCAATACCGCACCTAATGTTACCAAAAGATAAATACTGGGAAATGTCATCAGTACTTCTACTAAGCGCATAATTACTGAATCAGTCCATCCGCTGAAGTAACCGGAAATTCCCCCAACTAACATACCTATTGGAAAAGAAATCGCAACACCCAAAATCCCAATAAATAAACTGATGCGCCCTCCATATACTAAACGACTGAATACATCTCTTGCTTGATCGTCAGTACCTAAAAGATTGAATCTCGCTTCGCCAACAGCACCGAATAAATGTAAATTTAAAGGAATACCGGGAAATATCGTTACTTCATCCCATTTTGGCGGTAGCGTTAAACTAAATTTAAGCAGCTTGTATTCAGAACCTTTTACAAATAATCTTAGAGGAGAAGGTTTAGTGTAATCTACAATAATTTCCCGTTCACCCGTATCTAAATCCGTATCACCTTGAGTAGTTGGATAAATATGAGGACCGATAAATTGTCCTTCTTTAGTAGACCAGTGTACCCGAGTTGGTGGCAGTAAGGAACCATTTGGCTGCGAATAATATGGATCGTAAGGCGCAACAAAATCTCCTGCAATTACTGCTATATAGAAAATTATCAGTAAAATTGCCCCAAATCGCGCCAAAGGATTTTTCTTTAGTCTTTGCCACCAGTTCATAATTGATACAAGTTAATTGGTTATGAATGTTAAAGCACACATTATTCTTTATAAATTATAAAACCCCGATCTATTTAACAAATCTTAACTTTTAGTCCTATATTAACTATCAGTATATTTGTACCATCAGGTATAAGCTGCTACGCATCTAAATTGTATATTATTCTATTTGATAATGATGCCTCAAACTATCTTTACTTTTGAATGCCGGACTTTTGACTTTTGACAAGAGTATTGTGCATTAAAAATGCACAACAGCTTATTAATTGTAGGGTGTGTGACGCTTCGACAAAATTGGAGCGGAATCTGTTCTTTAATGTTTATAGCGTCACGCACCAATTTCGGAATTGTGAAAAGATTTTAAAATTAATACTATTATTTTATCTGTTATGGAAACAATTCAAGCTAGAGATATAAGTCTTTACGAATTAGAAGAAAAGTTTGGTTTGCAGCTTTCTACAGAAACGGATTTTTTTACTGAATGGACGAATAATTTACCTCCACTAACTGATATCGAAAAGCAATCTTTAAAACGAGTTAAAAGTAATTACTTTAACTTAAACAGACGACGCGTGATATCAGAAGAAGCAGTAAAAATGGTAGTACTTTCTCCTCTGTTAGATTTGGCTGGTTTCTATCAGTCACCTTTTGAGATTGAAACCGAAACTTCTGTAGAAATTGCAGCAGAGGAAGAGGGAGTTAAACTAAAAGGTAATATTGATGTTTTGGTAGTACAAAAAAACTTTTGGATACTTGTGATTGAATCTAAGAGTACTAAATTTGATGTGATGATAGCACTACCACAAGCATTAGCTTATATGTTGAATTCTCCGAATCGGGAAAAACCAACTTTTGGGTTACTTGTGAATGGGAGGGAATTCGTTTATGTTAAATTAGTCCGGGAAGACAAGATAAAATATGCTCGTTCTTATGCTTTGTCTATTGAGAAAGATGATGAATTTCAACAAGTTTTGAGAATATTAAAGTTGTTTGGTGAATTGGTTATAAATTTATGACTGCACAAAACTTAAATTTATTTGAACATCCTCGATTTAATGAAATTCAAAATTATACAGCTATTCGTTTGGGATGTGATATTGATGCTTTAAAAAAAACTGGTAGCGTTATTCTTTCAGCAATGCCAAAAACTTATAAAGATTTTATGGAAACTACATCTCTAGAGCAAGCAGATGTTATTTCCTTAACTCAAATGGATCGTTGTTCAATTATTCGTAAAAATCAAAATGAAACTGAAGCAGTTAAGAATTTATTACAACAGTTAGATTGTAGTCGAAAAATAACAGCAGAAGATTTATTCAAATTTGATAATGTTGAAAGAAAAGGTTATAGCGAACCTTATTTTTATCTGAATCCAAAAGATTTTCAAGTATTTCCCGATTCAAACGTCATAAAATTATCTAAAGATAATCCCGAACATGTAGCGATGGTAGGGAGTCTTCATGAAACAGTAGAAGAAAAAATGCGTTGGTTTTCAGAAATTGAACATCCAGTAGTTTACGGTTATATACTAGACCAAAAAATTGTCGGAATAGCAAGTCATTTTCTGTTTGAATCACCAGATTTTAAAGTCGCTGCTGGAGGAGTAATCGTTAATCCTGAATACCGTCGAAGAAATATTGGGAAAGCAGTTGTTTCAGCAATTTGTGAATGGGCTTTGAAGCGAGATTATATTATAGAATGGAGTTCTTGGAATGAAAATCTTGCATCCATTGCTTTAGCTAAAAGTCTTGGTTTTCAGCTATTTTTATTAGAAGATGAATTCTTGGTTCGTTGACTATATTTTCAAGTTTTTTCAAATAGTTATCTAAATTTGAATTATTTTTACTCTTGTAATGATTCACGTATCTGATTCCGAAATTCTCTTTTAGCTTGAGTTTCGCCATTTGTACGACACTGTGAAATAAATTCATAAACCATTGCTTTAGTTAATATCGGGAAAGTGGGGCTAATTTCTGATTCTTGATACTCTTCTCCATCTAAGATATAAATAGTTAGTAATTTCCCGTTATAGCGCCAAAATTCTGGTACTTTCATCTCTTGATAAAGCTTTGTTTTATTAATATCAGTATTAGTAATATCAACTTCTAAAACTAAATCTGGAGGTGGATCTTGATTTAAATTGACAGTTTTACCACGAACCATAGGTTCGTTTTTGATGTAATAACATTTATCTGGTTCAGCACCAGTTTTTTTATCTAGTATTTTGAGTGTTGTTGAAGCCAAACTCTTAATATTTAAATTTAATTCCTCTGTCAAAATATGGATTAAAATTCCTATATTTTCGCTGCTGCTTTCATGAGCTTCTAGAGGAGTCATAAATTCTAAAATACCTTTGTAATAATGTACTCTTACAGATCGATTTTCATCTAAAGCCTTTAAAATTTGCTCGTAACCTTGCCAACTTATATTTTCTAATGAAATTCGTTTTTCTGGTAAAAAATCCTCTATATACGGATTATTGATAATTTCGTTAATTGTGACCATTTTTATGAGTTATTAGTTGTTAGTTATTTGTGCGAGTTTCGGTCATTCCTAAATTAAAATACTGGAGACGTAGCATTGCTACGTCTCTACATTATTATTAATCAAATGTAACTACACTACGAATCGATTCGCCTTTATGCATTAACTCAAAACCTTCATTAATCTTTTCGATTGGCATTACATGAGTAATTAAATCATCGATATTTATCTTTCCTTCCATATACCAATCAACGATTTTCGGCACATCAGTACGTCCCCTGGCACCACCAAAAGCCGATCCTTTCCAAACTCTTCCCGTTACTAATTGGAACGGACGGGTACTTATTTGTTCTCCCGCACCAGCAACACCAATAATAATACTTTGTCCCCAACCTTTATGACAGCATTCTAATGCTTGACGCATTACTTTGACATTACCAATACATTCAAAAGTATAGTCCGCACCACCTTTGGTTAAATCCACTAAATAAGGAACTAAATCGCCTTCCACTTCCTTTGGATTAACAAAATGTGTCATGCCGAACTTTTCTGCTAATTCGCGTTTATTGGGATTAATATCTACACCGATAATCATATCGGCACCTACCATTTTTGCCCCTTGGATTACATTTAAGCCGATACCACCCAAACCGAAAACTATAACTTTAGAACCAGGTTCCACTTTTGCCGTGTAAATAACCGCACCTATACCCGTAGTTACGCCGCAACCGATATAACAAACCTTATCGAAAGGCGCATCTTCACGAATTTTTGCGATCGCAATTTCTGGTAATACCGTATAGTTAGAAAAAGTTGACGTACCCATATAGTGGTAAAGCTTTTTGTCGCCAATAGAAAAACGACTGCTACCATCAGGCATTAAACCTTTACCTTGAGTACTGCGAATTGCTTGACAAAGATTAGTTTTTAAGCTTAAACAATATTCGCACTGACGACATTCGGGAGTATAAAGGGGAATAACATGGTCTCCCTTTTTAACACTGGTAACACCCTCTCCTACATCTACCACGATACCAGCACCCTCATGTCCTAAAATTGCTGGAAATAAACCTTCAGGATCTTTACCCGAAAGAGTGTAAGCATCTGTATGACAGATACCGCTGGCTTTGATTTCCACCAATACTTCACCGTATTTAGGCCCTTCCAACTGAACCGTTTCAATACTCAACGGCTTACCCGCATCATAAGCTACTGCTGCTTTAACTTCCACTGTTTGCCCTCTGATGATTCATTTCAACCAAGCTTCTTTATCGAGTGTATAGCGGAGAAGCCAAACCGAAATATTTTGTAATTTTTCTGCAAATTAATTATATTTGTTGTTATCTTTAGAACTTACGCAACTGGCCGCCTTTTCCTGTAGGGTGTGACACTTTAATCCAATTGAAACAAAAAATAAGGCTTTTAGTCTCACACACCAACTGATGATCGTGACAATAGCGTAAGTCCCGTTAAGGGTCTAAATATAGTACATTTATGCTGTAAATTTAGCCAGGGGCATTGTCCGTGGGATGTTAAGAAATTAAATTAATGATGAGATAATGGAATAATAAGTAAGAATTAATATTTTTTTTATTTTTTTCTTCCCCCTCTCCCCTATCTCCCCTATCCCCCTCTCAAAATTACTCCATTAAACTAGAAAGTTAAATTATTTATATTATTGATTGCTTATGAACCCTGCCCTAACTAAAATTGGCGCTCAAATGTCTCAACTTACCGGCGTGAGAGCGATTATGAAAGATATTAGAGAAACTTTACGCGCTGGTGGAGGGCAGGAGTTGATGAATTTGAGTGCAGGTAATCCGTTGATTTTACCTGAAGTCGAACAACTATGGCGCGATTGTACTGCCGAACTTTTATCTAGTCCAGAATATGGTGAAGTTGTTTGTCGTTATGGTGATTCTCGGGGTTATTCACCTCTAATAGAAGCAGTGGCTTCATACTTTAACAAAAGATACGGTTTAAATCTCACCGAAAGTAATGTTTTAATTACCCCCGGCAGTCAAACTCTTTATTTTTACGCAGCAAATGTATTCGGTGGTTATACTGATGATGGCAATCTCAAACAAATTGTTCTTCCTTTGAGCCCCGACTATACCGGATACGGTGGAGTAAGTTTAGTTCAAGAAGCTTTATTTGCTTATAAACCAACTTTAGATATTGATACAGCTGCCCACAGATTTAAATATCGTCCCGACTTCAGCCAGTTATCAATTACAGAAAATACCGGTTGCGTTTTATTTTCTCGTCCCTGTAATCCCACCGGTAACGTTGTCACAGACGAAGAAGTCGAAAAAATCGCCGCGATCGCAGCAGCATCCAATGTACCAGTCTTAATTGACTCCGCATACGCACCCCCTTTCCCAGCTTTGAACTATACCGATATGACACCAAGCTTCGGTGGCAATATTTTGCACTGCATGAGTTTATCAAAAGCTGGATTACCAGGAGAAAGAGTTGGTATCGTAATTGGAAACGAAAATTTAATCAAGCCATTGGAATGTTTCCAAACAAATGCTGCTATACATTCATCCCGATATGGACAAGCCATAGCCGCTCTTGCAATTAATTCTGGAAAATTAGCACATATCAGCGAAAATGTAATTCGTCCTTTTTATCAAAACAAATTCGCTGTTTTAGAAAGCACTTTAGAAGCAGCAATGCCCAATAATTTACCTTGGTTCCTACATAGAGGTGAAGGAGCTATCTTTGCTTGGTTATGGTTCCAAAATTTACCCATGAGTGATTGGGATTTCTACCAACAACTCAAAAAAGTCGGTGTAATAATTGTCCCCGGAAACTCCTTCTTCCCCGGTTTACACGATGAATGGGAACACAAACACCAATGTTTCCGCGTCAGCCTCACCGGCAGTGACGAAGAAATCAAAACCGGAATGCAGCGTTTAGCAAAAGTAGCCGAAGAAGTTTATCGCAGTGCTGCTGTAAGTAATTAAGATGGGGAGATGAGGAGATGGGGAGATGGGGAGATGAGGAAATAATTTTAAATCACCACTCACTATTCACTACTCACTATTCACCACTCACCACTCCCTACTCCCTACTCACCACTCACTACTCCCTACTCACTAAAATGGATGATTGGTTAGAGATTGGTAAAATTGTTGCACCCCAAGGGTTAAATGGTGAGTTGCGGGTTTATCCGAGTACGGATTTTCCCGAACGTTTTGAGAAACCTGGGTTACGTTGGCTGTTACATCCAAATGCCACCGAACTTGAAGAGGTAGAGTTAGTTAAAGGTCGTTTTCTTGAAGGCAAAAAGTTGTATGTTATTCAGTTAGCTGGTGTAAAATATCGCGATCAAGCTGAGAAATTACGCGATTGTAAGTTATTTGTACACCAAAGCTCACGCCCACAATTAGGTGAAGATGAGTATCATTTAATGGATTTGGTGGGTTTATCTGTTTTTATGCAGGATAGTGGAGAGTTTATTGGCACTGTGGTAGATTTGATTGCCGCTGGCAACGATCTGCTCGAAGTACGATTAGAGGAAGAGGGAGCAGATAAGGGGACAATCCAAAATTTTAAGACTGTTTTAATTCCTTTTGTCAAAGATATTGTCCCAGTGGTAGATTTGGAAACTCGTCGTATTGAAATTACCCCACCCCTTGGTTTATTAGATATAAATTAATTCTATAGATTTGATAATTTATAGTTTATAACTAGTCACAATTTAATTTCTTATCATCTCTATTTAATAGTCTAATTAATTTAATATAACTCAGTTAATAAATGTTATTTTTTCTACCGAAAGAAGTCATTTTTACTCGACTAAATATATAATATTAATTGTTTAAAATAAATTAATACTCATTCTTTCTTTCTAAAGTCTGAGATTTGGTTAAATTGCAGTTAAGTTTGAATAAATAAATAGATGTTATGCTAAACTTCCAATTATATTGTTGTATAAAATGGATATTTAGATATTTGAATATTTTGGCAGTCTCATAGCATAAGCTGTTATGTTATTAAAAATCCACAACAGCAAGTCAAAATTCCGGCATTCCGGCATTCAAAAGTAAAGAAAATTTGAATCATTACTATCGAATATAATAATATATAACTTAAATGGATAGTAGCTTATAGCGAATTTTATACAATATCTCTCCCGTGTAAGGAGGGAGTGGATAAATAGCAGGTTTAAATAAAATTAAAATTGCCAGGACTGACTAAATTGTCACGATATCTTATTGGTAGCTTACCCTCATTGCTTTATTATTACTTTCCCCAATTTTACTAAGTATCACAGGTCCTACAATAAAAATTTACCTTAATGCTCGCGTCCTTTTATAATTAATTTGTTATATTGTTCCAGGAAAAGCGGACTTTATGCAATTCTTGATTTATGATTTTACCTTCATAAAAATAAAAGATATTCCGTGTTTGAAAACATATCTATCTATAACTCAGATTTATAATTATCTTGCTATTTGAATAGTAAGGAAAAATTATCATAATACGAGAAAAATTAAATGTATGAAATAAATATTCACTTAGGTATAGTACACCTTTAAAAATTTAAGTTTATATAGATATGAAGATGTAAAAAACTCACAAAATTTAATTTCAGGAGTTCGATTATGACTTTAGCAAGCCCACCTCAAGCAAAGCCATTACAAGATGATGAATTAAGAAAAATTAACGCCTATTGGAATGCGGCGAATTATCTCTCGGTTGGACAAATATATTTATTAGATAATCCTCTACTCAAAAAGCCACTGAAACTAGAGGATGTTAAACCCAGACTTCTCGGACATTGGGGAACCACTCCCGGTTTGAATTTTATCTACGTTCATCTTAACCGGGTAATAAAGAAAGACGACTTAAATATAATTTATATTGCAGGGCCTGGACATGGTGGTCCTGGTTTGGTAGCAAATACCTATCTTGAAGGAACTTATAGTGAATATTATCCCAACATCTCTCAAGATGCTGAGGGAATGAAAAAGCTCTTCAAACAATTTTCCTTTCCCGGTGGAATTCCCAGCCACGTAGCACCAGAAACTCCAGGGAGTATCCATGAAGGAGGCGAACTCGGTTACTCTGTTTCTCATGCTTTTGGTGCAGCCTTTGATAATCCCGATTTGATTGTCGCTTGCGTTGTGGGTGATGGTGAAGCGGAAACGGGATCGTTAGCTGCTAGCTGGCATTCTAACAAGTTTCTGAATCCAGTACATGATGGTGCAGTATTGCCGATTTTGCATCTAAACGGTTATAAAATTGCTAACCCCACAATTTTGGCGCGGATGAGTCATGAAGAATTGCAAAAATTGTTTGAGGGTTATGGTTATAAACCTTATTTTGTAGAGGGTTCCGAGCCTGAAGCTATGCATAAATTGATGGCTGCTACTCTTGATACCGCACTGCATGAAATCCGTGAAATTCAGGAAGATGCCCGTAAAAATGGTTTCAAAGTGCGTCCCCAATGGCCGATGATTATTCTTAGGAGTCCCAAAGGTTGGACGGGGCCTAAAGAAGTAGATGGGAAAAAGACCGAAGATTATTGGCGATCGCACCAAGTTCCTTTATCGAATATGGCATCAATACCAGCCCATGTCCAGCTGTTGGAAGACTGGATGAAGACTTACAAGCCAGAAGAATTATTCGATGAAAACGGTAAATTAATTGCAGAATTAGCCGAACTCGCACCCAAAGGAAATCGACGCATGGGGGACAATCCCCACGCCAACGGCGGTATATTACTGCGAGACTTGAAAATGCCAGATTTTCGCAACTATGCCGTAGAAGTCAGCGAACCCGGAAAATTAATTGGCGAAGCAACCCGCGTCATGGGTAAATTATTACGGGATGTAATGAAACTTAATCTAGAGACTGGCAACTTCCGTTTATTCGGCCCCGACGAAACCGCATCTAATCGACTTGCAGACGTATTAGATGTGACACCACGAACTTGGATTGCAGAAACCATGGAATACGACGACCATTTAGGTGTAGACGGTCGCGTCATGGAAATTCTCAGCGAACATACTTGTCAGGGATGGTTAGAAGGATACCTGCTTACAGGTCGTCACGGACTGTTTTCCTGCTATGAAGCATTCATTCATATCATCGATTCCATGTTCAATCAGCACGCCAAATGGTTGAAAACAACCCGGGATATACCTTGGCGCAGACCAGTTGCTTCTCTAACATATTTATTAACATCTCACGTATGGCGACAAGACCACAACGGCTTTAGCCATCAAGATCCCGGCTTTCTCGATCATGTAGTTAATAAGAAAGCTGAAGTTGTAAGAGTATATTTACCACCCGATGCCAATTGTTTGCTCTCCGTGACAGACCATTGCTTAAGAAGTCGTCATTACGTTAACGTGATTGTAGCGGGTAAACAACCAGCATTGCAGTATCTAAATATGGATGAAGCAATCAAGCATTGTACCACCGGGATCGGTATTTGGGGTTGGGCTTCTAACGACCAAGGAAGCGAACCAGATGTAGTCATGGCTTGCGCTGGCGACATTCCTACCCTAGAAACCTTAGCAGCAGTAGACATATTGCGGAAAAACTTTCCAGAATTGAAAATCAGGGTAGTAAATGTAGTAGACTTAATGACCCTACAACCAGAAAACGAACATCCTCACGGTTTAAGCGATAAAGACTTTGACAGCATTTTTACCACCGATAAACCGATAATCTTTGCCTTTCACGGTTATCCTTGGCTAATTCACCGTCTAACATATCGTCGCACAAATCACAAAAACCTCCACGTCCGCGGTTACAAAGAAGAAGGAAGCACTACCACACCTTTTGATATGGTAGTAATGAATGACTTAGACCGCTTTAATTTAGCAGATGATGTAATTGACAGAGTTCCCCATCTAAGATATAAGGCGGCTCACGTCAAGCAAATGTTGCACAACAAATTAATTGAACACAAGCAATACGTTCGCGAATATGGCGAAGATATGCCAGAAATTCGCGATTGGAAGTGGGAATACTAGATAGGGCATAGAGCATAGGGGATGGGAGACAAAGAGAAAAGAAAAAATAACTCCCAACTCCCAACCCCTAACTGCTCGCTGTTCACTGCTCACTGCTGATTGTTCACTGTTTACTGTTTTTGCCCAATTACTAATTCTTAATAACGAAAACGACTGCATAGGGGAGTAATGTTATAAAGCTATAAGTAATACAAATAAGCGTAGATTCAGTATCTTACCAAGCGAATCATAATGACAAGCAGTTCATCCGAGCAAAAATATAATAGTTTAGCGCCAGAAGATGTTTCTGTGTCTAACACTGTTAAAGTTAGAGTAGAAGACGATCGCACCGGCATGAGTGAGGAAACCCTCAAACGTGCCATCGCTGATAGTCTTTATTACGTTCAGGGAAAGGGTGAGTATTTTGCCACTCTGCACGATTATTATATGGCTGTTGCCCATAGCGTTCGCGATCGCATTCTTCAGCGGCGAATTCAAACAGCCAAAACCCACATGGATAAACAAGTCAAAACGGTTTATTACCTTTCGGCTGAGTTTCTGATGGGGCGCTATACAGGTAACAGTTTAATCAATCTTGGTCTTTACGAAAAAATTCGTACTGTTCTCAAACAATCCGGGTTAGAATTAGACGACCTATTAGAGAAAGAACACGAACCAGGATTGGGTAACGGAGGCTTGGGAAGACTTGCAGCTTGTTATCTAGATTCTTTAGCAACTCTGGAAATTCCCGCCGTAGGTTATGGCATTCGTTATGAATTTGGGATTTTCGAGCAAGTTATTCGTAACGGTTGGCAAGTAGAAAACCCCGATAAATGGTTGATTTTCGGTAATGCTTGGGAACTTGCTCTTCCAGAATATCGTGTAGAAGTAAAATTTGGCGGTCATACTGAAGTATATAATGATAGACACGGACGCTACCAAGTACGTTGGGTAGCGCAACAAAAAGTATCTGGAGTTCCCTACGATACCCCCGTACCGGGTTATGGTGTCGATACAGTAAATATTCTCCGATTGTGGAAAGCAGAAGCAAGCGATGAATTTGACTTACAAGCATTTAATGCAGGAGACTACATCGGCGCAGTAGGCAGTCAAATGTTCTCGGAGAATATCTCAAAGGTTCTCTACCCTAACGACGATACAATGCAGGGTAAAGAATTACGCTTACAGCAACAATACTTCTTTGTTTCTTGTTCCTTGCAAGATATCCTTCGCCGTCATATACGACTGTTTAACACCCTCGATAACCTCCACGAAAAAGCCGCAATTCAGCTTAATGATACTCATCCTTCAGTTGGTATCGCCGAATTAATGCGACTGCTGATTGACGAGCATCAAGTACCTTGGGATAAAGCATGGAATATTACTAAGAATACCTTTGCTTATACCAACCATACCTTGTTACCAGAAGCTTTAGAACGCTGGCCAGTCCCATTGTTCGGTAGATTATTACCCAGACATTTGGAAATTATCTACGAAATCAACTTCCGCTTTTTGAGTGAAGTTAGAAAGCGTTATCCCCGAGATTTAGAACGCATCGAGCGCTTATCTTTGATTGAAGAAGGCACGGAAAAGAAAGTCCGCATGGCACACTTAGCTTGTGTCGGTAGCTATAAAATTAATGGGGTAGCAGCATTACATACAGAATTACTCAAAAAACACGTCCTCCACGACTTCTATGAATTATTTCCAGAGAAGTTTATTAACAAAACAAACGGTGTAACCCCTCGTCGCTGGTTGTTATTGGGTAACCCTCGATTAGCTCGTCTAATTACCGACAAAATCGGTACCGATTGGATTAAGAATCTCTCGGAACTCCGGAAATTAGAACAATTCTTAGATGATAAAGAATTCAAACAAGCTTGGCGCGAGATCAAAAAAGCCAACAAAGAAGAATTGGCAAAATTAATTCAAAAAAGCAACGGAATTACAGTTGATACCAATTCCTTGTTTGACGTACAGGTGAAGAGACTGCACGAATATAAGCGTCAGTTGCTCAATGCCTTCCACATCATCACCCTCTACAACCGAATCAAGAAAAATCCCCAAGCTGATATCTTACCTCGCACATTTATTTTTGCAGGTAAAGCAGCACCCGGTTACTTCATCGCCAAATTGATTATCAAATTAATTAATGCCGTTGGTAGTATAGTCAATAGCGATTCCGACGTTGCAGGACGTTTAAAAGTAGCATTTATACCAAACTACAACGTATCCTCAAGTCAATTTATCTACGCAGGTGCAGAACTTTCCGAACAAATCTCCACCGCCGGTAAAGAAGCTTCCGGAACTGGTAACATGAAATTTGCTCTCAACGGCTCCTTGACAATTGGAACTCTTGATGGAGCTAACGTTGAGATTCGTGAAGAAGTAGGCGCAGAGAACTTCTTTTTATGCGGCTTAACAACTCCAGAAGTTTTCGATCTAAAAGCCAAAGGATACCATCCCAGAGGTTATTATGAATCCAATGCCGAACTAAAAGAAGTCATCGACTTGATATCCTGCGGACATTTTTCCGATGGCGATCGCAACCTGTTCAAGCCACTGTTAGACTCGCTGTTTAACCAAGATAGGTTCATGTTATTCGCCGACTATCAATCTTATATTGACACCCAAGCGAAAGTTTCCCAAGCCTATCGAGATACAGAAAATTGGACTCGGATGTCAATTATCAACTCCGCACGTATGGGTAAATTTTCCTCTGACAGGGCAATTTGGGAATATTGTCAAGAGATTTGGAATGTAGAACCCTGTGAAGTCAAACTCGACGAATATTCAACCGATGAAGCTGGTTTGAAAATCTCGTGATTAGTTATTAGTGATTAGTCCTTAAGTAGTTCAGCACACCTTCATTATAATCTGTTTGTAGTAGTGCTTCTAGGAAGGCAGCTCTACTACAAACAGATACAGCAGTTCTACATTTCCTTACATCGCGACATTTCGCCAGCCAACTGGCTTAATTAATTCATCACTAGTAATTAGAATTAACTCCTAACTCCTAACTCCTAACTCCTAACTCCTAACTCCTAACTCCTAACTCCTAACCTTTTCCCATGAAAGTAGCAATATTCAGCAGCAAAACCTACGATCGCCGCTTTCTTTCAGAAGCAAATGCCGAATGCGGTCACGAGCTTGTATTTTTTGAACCAAAATTAAACAGTGAAACTACTACCTTAGCAGAAGGATTCCCCGCAGTCTGCGTATTTATCAACGACCAACTAAATGCCGAAACAATAAAGGCTCTAGCCAAGGGTGGAGCTCGGCTTATAGCCTTACGTTCTGCTGGTTTCAATAATGTAGATATCAAAACCGCCACAGAGTTAGGAATCACCGTAGTAAGAGTTCCGGCTTATTCTCCCTATGCAGTAGCCGAACACGCAGCAGGATTAATTTTAACATTAAATCGTAAGTATCATCGTGCTTACAGTCGAGTCCGCGAATCTAATTTTTCTCTGAAAGGCTTATTGGGATTTGACTTACATAATTCCACCGTCGGTATTATTGGTACAGGTAAAATCGGGATGTGTTTCGCTCAAATCATGAAAGGATTTGGCTGCAATTTACTGGCATACGATATCTACCAAAACCCAGGCTGTTTGTCCATGGGAGTGAAATATGTTGAATTATCAGAATTACTCGCCACCTCAGACATCATTTCCCTGCACTGCCCTTTAGCAGCCGAATCATATCACATGATTAACGCCGAAACTTTAGAGCAAATGAAACCGGGATCGATGTTGATCAACACTAGTCGTGGCGGACTTATCGATACAAAAGCAGTCATAGACGCTTTAAAATCTAAGAAGCTAGGCTATTTAGGTTTAGACGTATATGAATTAGAAGGCGATTTATTTTTTGAAGACTTATCAGAAGAAGTAATCCAAGACGATATATTTGAACGTTTACTCACATTCCCCAACGTAGTCATTACCGCTCACCAAGCCTTTTTTACTCAAAACGCTTTGCAAAATATTGCTCAAACAACCTTGTTAAATATTACTGAATTTGAGAAAACAGGTGAATGCACAAATACAGTGAATGGTTAATGGTTACTCCTATCTCACGATACCCGTTATACAACTTTAAATACGATCTTAACTTTATATTTTCTTAAGATTAATTTACTTCTTTAGTTATAAACAATCGCTGCATTTTTACTAATTGTTTGCTATTTACTGTTTATTTAGAACTCTTTGCTGTTTACTAATTACTAACTGTTAAACCTCAGTTATCCATCGTCAAGATTTTAACTAAGTTAAAAGTTCATTGATGAGCCATAGACTACTTTCTAAAACTGTTCGCTAATAACTGATAACTGATAATTTAAGTGGGAGGTAATAAATTGAGTAAATTAAAAGTTGCTATAAACGGATTCGGTAGAATTGGTAGATTAGTATTTCGTGCCGGTATCGATAATCCTAATATCGAATTTGTTGGTATCAACGATTTAGTACCAGCGAAAAACCTTGCTTACTTGCTAAAGTACGACTCTACCCACGGTAAATATGATGGCGTTGTTGAAGCCAAAGAAGACGGTATCGTTGTTAACGGACAATTTATTCCTTGCGTTTCCGTCAGAAACCCAGCAGAATTACCCTGGAGTAAATTGGGTGCAGATTATGTAGTTGAATCTACAGGGCTGTTTACAAATTATGAAGGTGCCTCAAATCACTTAAAAGCAGGAGCAAAAAGAGTCATAATTTCTGCTCCTACCAAAGATCCCGCACAGGTGAAAACTTTATTAATGGGTGTAAATCACGACCTGTTCGATCCCAGTCAAGACACCGTAGTTTCCAACGCCAGCTGCACCACCAACTGTCTAGCACCGATCGCCAAAGTAATTAACGACAACTTTGGTTTAACAGAAGGATTAATGACCACCGTTCACGCCATGACAGCCACACAACCAACAGTAGATGGTCCTTCCAAGAAAGACCTACGTGCCGGTCGTAGTGCCGCTCAAAACATCATTCCCGCCTCCACAGGAGCAGCCAAAGCCGTGGCATTGGTGTTGCCAGAACTCAAAGGTAAATTAACAGGGATGGCATTCCGAGTTCCTACTCCCGATGTTTCTGTAGTAGATTTAACCTTCAAAACAGAAAAATCTACTAGCTACCACGAAATTTGCAACGCCATGAAAGAAGCGGCAACAGGGAAAATGAAAGGTATTTTGGGTTACTCGGATGAACCAGTAGTTTCCACGGATTTTCAGGGTGATTCTCATTCCAGTATTTTCGATGCAGGTGCAGGAATTGAATTAAATTTCAACTTTTTTAAGATAGTCTCATGGTACGACAACGAATGGGGTTACTCCAATCGTGTAGTTGACTTAATGCTATCCATGGCACAGAAAGAAGAAATTTTACCAAATACAACAATAGCAGCAGTTTAAATAGCGAACAGTGAACAATTATCAATGAACAATGAGTAGTTAAGAATTATTGGGACTGTATCTACTCTTGAAAGATACAATTAATCAGTAATTAGTGCTCCCGTAGCATTACTATTACTCTGTTGAGTACTGATAACCGTTCATTGATACTGTTCATTGATAACTGTTCACTGATAACTGTTCTCATGCGTAAAACCAAAATTATTTGTACTGTTGGGCCAGCTACATCCACACCCGAAAGCCTGAAAGCCTTGGTTGATGCGGGTATGAATGTCGCGCGGTTAAATTTTTCCCACGGGGATTATCAATTCCACGGTAAAACTATCGAAATTCTCAGAAGTATACCCACTCCTCCAGAAAAACCCTTAGCTTTAATGCAGGATTTATGCGGGCCAAAAATCCGTTTGGGTATACTTCCAGACGAAGGTTTAATGGTGGAAGAGGGAGAGGAAGTTACTTTTGTCGAACAAGAAAAAGGTAACAACATTGATGAATTGCCATTACCCCTACCAACTTTATTCGCCATGGTAAGGGTTGGCGAGCCTATTATGATAAATGATGGTCGCATCAAATTGATTGTTACCGATAGAGATGCCGATAAAATTCGCGCACAAGTCAAAATAGGAGGAAAAATTTCTTCTCGCAAAGGGGTGAATTTACCTCAAACTCATCTCCCAGTAAGTTCGATTACCGACAAAGATTTATTAGACTTACGTTTCGGTATTCAGAATAATCTAGATTTAGTAGCAGTTTCCTTTGTGCGATCGCCAGGGGATTTAGAGCCAGCCCAGCGAATGATTGAAGCCGCACGTAAAAAGATTCGCATCATAGCCAAAATCGAAAGACGCGAAGCTGTTGAAAATTTTGACGATATTTTAGAAGTAGTTGACGGAATTATGGTAGCTCGTGGTGATTTGGGTGTAGAAGTACCCTTAGAACAAGTTCCGTTAATTCAAAAAGATATCATTCATCGCTGTAACCGCGCCGGAAAACCCGTAATTACCGCTACCCAGATGTTGGAATCAATGATGGGTGCCCCCGATCCTACGCGAGCAGAAGTAACTGATGTTGCTAACTCTATAGTTGATGGAACGGATGCAATTATGCTTTCTGGAGAAACAGCAGTAGGCAAATATCCGATCGCCGCAGTACAGATGATGGATAAAATTGCCGTGGAAACAGAAAAATCATTACCAGACGGCACCCAACAGTCTTATGCTTATAAAGCCGGTAGTCTCAGCGTCACCGAATCTGTAGCAGAAGCGGTATGTCGCATGGCTTATGAAGTAGGGGCAAAAGCCATCTTATGCAACACTTCATCGGGAAGTACGGCAAAATTAGTTTCTAAATATCGTCCCACAACTCGGATAATTGCCCTCACATCCGAAGAAATTTCCTACCGTCAATTAGCCCTTTCCTGGGGAGTTGAACCCTTACTCATCTCCGAAGTGAATACAACAGAAGAAATGTTGATAAACCTGATTGATAACGTTGTAGAAATGGGAATAGCTCAAAAAGACGATAAAGTTGTCATTACATCCGGTATACCTGTTGGTAAATCTGGAACCACAAGTTTAATTAAAGTTCATACTATTGGACAAGCAATTTCGGCATAGTTGAAGTTGAGAGTTAGGAGTTAAGAGTTAGGGGTTAAGAGTTAGGGGTTAAGAGTTAGGAGTTAGTATTTAACAACCAACAACTAACTACCAACAACCAACTAAAATATGACAAAATTAATATTAATTCGTCACGGGCAGAGTACTTGGAATGCCGCAAATCGTTTTAGCGGTTGGGTTGACGTACCTTTGAATAAAAGGGGACGTGTGGAAGCGACTTTGGCAGCCTACAAGTTAAAAGATTATAAAGTTGATGTTTGTTTTACCAGTTTGTTAATTCGCGCCATTGAAACAGCAGTTATCTGTTTAACTGAAAATGAAGAAATTTGTAATGGCAAAACTCCGGTAATAAAACATACAGTTGATGATCCCCAGTGGCATGGTTGGGATAAATACGAAGGAGATGCTTCTGAAGAATTACCCATATTTACCAGTATGGCCCTCGATGAAAGATATTACGGCGATTTACAAGGATTGAATAAAGCCGAAACAGCGGAAAGATTAGGTCAAGAATTAGTACATCAATGGCGGCGTTCGTTCTCAGTACGTCCCCCCAACGGTGAAAGTTTAGAAGATACCATGAATCGAACTTTACCATTTTTCAAACAGCGTATCTTAACTCATCTTAAACAGGGTGATACTACCCTAGTAGCCGCACACGGAAACTCTTTACGTTCTATTATCATGGAATTAGACCGACTTGAACCAACTGATGTTCCAAATTTAGAATTAGCAACCGGACAACCTATAGTTTATGACGTAGATGAATTAGGTAATGTATCCAATAAACTAATATTAAAGTAGTTAGAAGTTAGCAGTTAGTGCTTATTAGTTAGTGCTTAGTTGTCAATTTAATCAATGTAATTAGTTAGAAGTAATTATGGTAGCTCTAGTTCATATAGTAGGTAACTAGTACAGCCATTAGTAAACAAGGTACCCGTTTTAAAAGGTTGAAACCCTTATCCTAATTGAATGCCAGAATGTCAGACTTTTCACTTCCGC
The DNA here is from genome assembly GCA_039200565.1 of Cyanobacteria bacterium P01_D01_bin.50. Taxonomy (GTDB): domain Bacteria; phylum Cyanobacteriota; class Cyanobacteriia; order Cyanobacteriales; family Nostocaceae; genus Rivularia. The sequence continues at coordinate 20,172 of JBCCSG010000095.1, forward strand.
CGTGCTGTACTAGTAGTCTGGCAAGTCAACTATGCGGGGTGTACCCTACAAACAGAAAGTTTTTTCTCCCCCCTCTCCCCCCTCTTCCCCCTCTTCCCCCTCTCCCCCCTCTCCCTTTCCCCCAAAATCCCCTCTCAAAAATTGAAATAGTATAAATTCTTAATAACAATTTAATCAAAGTGCATATAATCGGACAGCTAATATTGGGAATTGCTCAATAGAATAGTTTTGGAAGTTATAAAACAGGATTTGCTGCATAAGTGGGAATCTTTAATCGGTAATTAGGAATAACTAATTGAAGAAATGTATTAATTACCGATTACTAAATCTTGCAAGTAGTAGCAGTATTAAGCAAGAAGCGTCAAGGGTTCCCGTGAGATTTTTTTAGGAGAAAAAAATTCTCACAGGTGCCCGTCAACCCTCGACACATTAATTAAATGGAGTAGGTTATGTCCGAAAATTTATTAGAACAATTGCGCTCAATGACTGTTGTTGTAGCCGATACGGGTGATATTCAACAAATTGAAAAGTTTAAGCCCCAAGACGCTACCACCAATCCTTCTTTGATTACCGCAGCAGCACAAATGCCAGAATATCAAGGCATTGTTGACGACACTTTAATCCAAGCACAGAAAGATGTTGGTGCTAATGCGCCTCAAGCTGAAGTTGTAAAATTAGCTTTTGAACGTTTGGCTGTCGCTTTTGGTTTGAAAATTCTCCAAATCATCCCCGGTAGAGTTTCTACAGAAGTTGATGCACGCCTTTCTTACGACACAGAAGCAACCGTTAACACCGCACGGGCAATTATTAAGCAATACGAAGAGAAAGGAGTTTCTCGCGATCGCATTTTAATTAAAATTGCTTCTACTTGGGAAGGTATCAAAGCTGCGGAAATTATTGAGAAAGAAGGTATTCACTGCAACTTAACATTATTATTCGGTATTCATCAAGCTATTGCTTGTGCCGAAGCTGGTATAACCTTAATTTCTCCTTTTGTAGGACGTATTCTTGACTGGTACAAGAAAGATACTGGAAAAGATAGCTATCCTTCTGCGGAAGATCCAGGTGTTTTATCTGTTACTAAGATTTATAACTACTACAAAAAGTTTGGTTATCAAACCGAAGTTATGGGAGCTAGCTTCCGTAATCTAGGTGAAATTACAGAACTTGCTGGTTGTGACTTGTTAACAATTGCTCCTAAGTTCTTAGCTGAATTGCAAAATAATACCGGAGAATTGCCACGTAAGCTTGATGCTGCCAAAGCTTCTGCAATGGATATTGAAAAAGTCTCAATTGACAAAGCTACCTTTGAGAAAATGCATGCAGAAGATAAGATGGCTTCTGAAAAATTAGACGAAGGAATCAAAGGTTTTACCAAAGCTTTGGAAAACCTCGAACAGTTATTAGCCGAAAGGTTAGCTAACCTTGACGGGCAAGCTAAGGTTGCTTAAGTAGAAATAATATTCTTTAGCTTAATGTAGAGACGTTGCACTGCAACGTCTCTAATTTTATATAGCGTAAAAAAAATCCATAGATAGGGATATCTACCCCACAACAGCAAGGCAAGAGGCAAAAGGGATAAGATTTTTAGCTTTTAAATAATATTTCTAAATATACTACTCGAAAGTGGCAGCTTATTCACTTGTTTTAATTATTATTTTCAACGCCAACCTAATTAAGGATATTATTAGAAAGCTTCAAATTGACATACTAAGTATATATAAGCCATAATTATTAACCTGTTGTGCATTTGAAATACTCTGGGATTCCAGCATTCAAAAGTGATATTGTTTGAGGTCTCACTATCGAATAGAATAATCTATTTTTTAGATGTATTACAGGCGATCTAATTTATTAAATTAATTAAATTATTATGGGTATTTGGGAATCTATTTCTGACCTTAGCAATGCTAGTAGAGGTTACGTAAAAGAACTTTACGAGGATTTGAAAAATTCTATCCGCGAAGAATTA
>JBCCSG010000096.1:0-22116 GCA_039200565.1 Cyanobacteria bacterium P01_D01_bin.50
GAAGTTAATTCAACAGTGGTTAAAGGCTGGATATGTAGATAAGGGAGTTTTTAACGATACAGAAGCTGGTGTACCCCAAGGCGGGATAATCTCGCCTTTACTCGCAAATATTGCTTTGCATGGTATGGAATCTGCTCTTGGCATTAGATACAACAAAGATGGTCATACTATTGGCAATCGTGGTATCGTGCGCTACGCAGACGATCTTGTAGTTTTCTGCAAAAGTCAAGAAGACGCTTTGAGGGTGGTTGATATATTGTCCCACTGGATGAAAGCTAGAGGTTTGGCTTTATCTAAGTCCAAAACTCAAATAGTACATCTAACTCAGGGGTTTAACTTCTTGAGCTTTAACATCAGATGGTACAAGGACAAGAATACCAAAGTAGGTCGGAAAGTACTAATAAAACCTAGTAAAGAAGCTCTGCAAGAGGTACGGAACAAGATTAGAAAAGTTTGGTTAGAAAATAAAAGCAGTAATGTTAATTATTTGATTTCCAAACTCAACCCGATTATTCGTGGTGTTGCTAATTACTACCGTACAGTTGTTTCCTCACATATATTCCACAAATTAGATACGTGGATGTATGTTAGAGAAAACAGGTACGCCAAAAGAATGCATCCAAAGAAAAGCTCAGGATGGCGTAAACATAAGTACTGGGGACGACTAAACTTTGATAGGAATGATAACTGGGTGTTCGGCGATAAACGGACAGGTCAGTATCTTCTTAAGTTTAGTTGGTTCAACATTAGAAGGCACACCTTAGTAAAAGGTGACGCTTCTTATGATAACCCAGATTTGGTTAAATATTGGGAGTTAAGAACTAAGAGAAAATCTCAAAATCTAATTCCTTCTTACCAAAAGCTAGCCCGAAAACAAGGATATAAGTGTTGTGTTTGTGGGGAATCATTATTCAATGATGAACCCATTCAAAAACATCACAAAGTTCCTCGAAGCAGGGGTGGTAAAGATACTTACGCTAATCTAGAATTGATGCATTATTACTGTCACCGACAAGTACACTCAGTAGCCTCTGGGTGCGAAGACGAGGTATTTGTGCAGGAATACGAAGAATTAACTCACAGTCTTTGGGAGCATTAGGATTGGCTAAAGCCGGATGCTTGGTAACTTGCTTGTCCGGTTTGTCGGGGGGAAGGGGGTAGCGATATCCCTGCCCCACCTATTAAACTTTTGAATTACTCTATTTTCTTGCCTCCTTATTCGACTTTACATACCTACTCCCCTCAGCGGGGATGGAAACGTCTAGTCATCGTAGTGGCTTAATATCTTTTGGGGTACTTTACATACCTACTCCCCTCAGCGGGGATGGAAACGCTACAAGGGTGCACATGAAGACTATTATCTTCAAACTTTACAGACCTACTCCCCTCAGCGGGGATGGAAACGCCCTACAGTATCTATTTTTTTGATTACTACATAAGGGCTTTACAAACCTATTCCCCTACTCGGGGATGGAAACTTGTTCTGTTGTTCTTGGGTTAACATCATCAATTTTTTCCTTTACAAACCTATTCCCCGACTCGGGGATGGAAACCCTACTAGCCAGCCGCCAACGCCTCCGAAGAATGCCTTTACATAGCAATTCCCCTTAGCGGGGATGGAAAAAATTGCTATTTCATGTGCAGCAAAATCTTCACCTTTATTCACATCTTGTACCATTCTCAACAATCGCCTTAGAATGAATTCTAAGGCTAATAGCATAAGTCGTCTAAAGACGACTGGTAGAGGGTTTTAGTACGTTTTAACGTACTTGATGTATTAGCCTTGAAATTCATTTCAAGGTGAGAATGTGGGCTTAACGACATTGGTGCAAGTTAGAAGTAAAAATATACACGAAAATACTCCCCTTCCCCTCTCCAAAATAGCGGAGAGGGGAACTAAATTAATATTTAAACCTTCATACTGAGTGAGTTAAAATACAGGAATATTTGATATAATTAAAAATCTTCCCGATTCTCTCATTTTCTCCTTTAAAATCTTCCCGATTCTCTCATTTTTCTCATTGTTATCTTACCTAATTCTCATTAATAAATCAGTAAATATTCAGCTTCATATCGGATATTCATTACTGAAAGAAAGAAAAATAAATAAGCACTGCCTTTACTGATAATTACTCTCTAAAAATTATACTTATTAATTTAAAGAGTGATAGGTAAAATACAGGCTTTAATGTTGCTTTTTTTTCAAAGTATCGATGTTTGATAATTCAATTATTTACGGAGAAATACAATGGAAGAGATACTAGAAAACGGAAACCAGTTATCTGAGTCAATTGTTTTAGGAAACGGAGAGCGAGTAGTTATTGATAAAGAAATAATTGCACCTGTTGGAGATCCAGCTGTTGAAATTCCGGGTAATGATGCTCGGCTTGTAGTTGAAAACACGGGAAGTATTTTAGCTCCGGATGCAGGAAATACAGCAGTTCAAGTTTCTGGAACAGGTGATATTATACGTAACTCTGGTGAAATTTCTGGCAATTTAAATGGAGTTAGTTCGACTGGTGAGAGACTGAATTTGATAAACCAAGGAACAATTACTTCTGATAGTCGTGCTGTTTATTTTATTGCTGGAGATGGAAGTAGTTTAGAAAATAGTGGCAATATTTTAGGTACGGGAAATCAACGTAATGGTACGGTCTATATTAATGGACCTGTTGATAATGCTAGGATAAATAACTCTAGCGATGCTGTAATTGATGCAGGTGTTGGTAATACGGGTGATGGAATTTCTGTACAGGTTGGGGTAGATAGCGAGGATGCAATTAGTGACGGCATCATAATTAATAATAGCGGAATTGTTGCGGGAAGGGGACAACCTGGTTTTGAAGCAGGAAACCGCACTACTGGAAATGGTTCGAGTGGTGTGAGATATTTTAATGGTACTAGCGCTCCAGAAGCAATATTAAGGGGTTCTCTTAATAACTCTGGTACTATCTCATCGGAAGCTAATGTTGGTTTCTTGGGTGGTGTTGTTGTTGAAGATGGTGTAAGTTTCCAAGGGGCAATTGAAAATCGCAGAGGTGGTTTGATAACAGGAGTGCGTAATGGACTTTATATTGGTAATGCCGATCACAATCTAACGATTGAAAATCAGAGAGGCGCGCGTATTGAGTCGGGTAGTCGTGCTGTTAACCTAGATGGTGACAATATTACTCTGAATAATTCTGGCGAGATTTTTGGTATTGGCGACCAACGTAATGGTACAGTTTATATTGACGGAACTGGTGACAATATAACAGTCAATAACCGTAGTAATGGTGTAATTGACGCTGGTGAAGGTAATGGTGGTAGTGGTTATTCCGTTCAGGTTGGTGCTAGCAGTGAAGATGCTCTGTCTGAGAATATCAATCTATTTAACGAAGGAGTAATTCAGGGAAGAGGTAATACTAATGTTCCAGCAGGTGTGCGGTTCTTCAATGGTTCTGGTGAAGATGTTGCAACAGTCACTGGTGATATTACTAACACTGGGAATGCTGTAATTGCTTCAGAAACAGCAGCAGGTATTTTAATTGAGTCTGGTGTTGCTTTTAACGGTACTATTACCAATGACGGTATCATCAGAGGTGGAAACGATCTAGCAATTGATGCAACTGGCTCTCAAGGAGAAATCAAGGTAATCAACAACGGTATTTTAGAGGGTGCAGTCAAACTAGGTGAAGGTAACGATAGTTTCCTGAGTAACTCTTCTGTTGGAGTTTTAGTTGACGGTGGTGGTGGTAATGACACCATCACAGGTGGTTCCGGCGATGATACCCTCGTTGGTGGTGCCGGTAACGATATACTTACCGGTAACGGAGGAAGCGATACTTTTGTATTCTCTACTGGTTCCGATGTAGATATTATCCAAAACTTTGAAGTGTCTAACGATTTACTTGATGTGGCTGGATTATTCGGTGATATTGACCAGATTTTAGGTGCAGGTGGTGCAGCTAGTCAAAATGGTAATGACACCCTGATTGATTTTGGTAATAACGATTTAGTGACTTTGGTGAATGTGAATGTAGATACTCTCAGTGAAAATAACTTTGTGTTTGGTTAAATAGAATGCTTTTTAATTGAGTGTAGAGGGAACCTCACCCCGCGCTGTCACGCACCCCTCTCCAAGTTATCGGAGAGGGGGTAGAGGGGGGAGAGGGGGTAGAGGGGGTAGAGGGGGGAGAAGGGGAAGAAATTTATCGGTGATGGCTAGCAACGGGAAGGAAGTAATGATATAACTCCTAACTCCTAACTCCTAATTCCTAACTCATTACCCCTTACTCATTCTCCCTCCTCCCATCAACAAACCAATCTCTTCCACCGTCGCCGTCTTCCCATCTAATACACCAACGAATTCACCACGATAGATTACCGCAATGCGATCGCTCATTGCCATTACTTCTGACAATTCAGTAGAAATATATATAATCGCCGCTCCTCGTTGTCTTTCTTCTAACAACCTTTGCTGTACTGTTTCTGTGGCTCCTACATCCAATCCCCGCGTGGGTTGCATGGCTACAATTAATTGAGGTTTTCGTGCTAACTCCCGCGCTAAAACTACTTTTTGTTGATTTCCTCCAGAAAGCTGACTTACTTTTTCATCAACTCCAGTACTCCGAATATCAAATTCTTCTATTGCAGATATGGCAGAATTATTAATTGTTTGGGGTTGTAATAAAAAGTGACGGCAAAATGGTAATTCTTTAAAAGCTTTCAAAATCAAATTTTGAGCGATACTAAATTGCAATACTAAACCCATTTTCTGCCTATCTTCGGGAATGTAACCTGTGGTTGGGGAATTGTGAGTAGATTTGATTTTCCCTCCCTTCACACTTCGTATTCCTGCAATAGCATCGGCTAATTCTCGCTGCCCATTTCCATCTACCCCAGCGATACCTAAAATTTCTCCCTCTCGCACCTCAAAAGATAAATTGCGTACTGCGGTTACACCTCTATCGTCTGCTACTTGTAAATTCTCTACCGATAAAACCACCTTTCCGGGGGTTACAGGAGATTTATTTAATTTAAAAGAAACTTCTCTTCCTACCATTAATGCTGCTAATTCATCGGGAGTAGTTTCTGAAATATTCTTATTTGCTACTACTTTACCTCGTCGCAATACCGTGACGGTATCGCAAAGATTCATGACTTCTTCTAGCTTATGACTAATAAAAATAATTGTATTACCAGCGGCTGCAAGTTGACGGAGAATTTTAATTAAAGATTGAACTTCTAATGGTGTTAAAACTGCGGTTGGTTCATCTAAAATTAATAACTGAGCTTGACGGTAAAGAATTTTGAGAATTTCTACCTTTTGTTGTACTCCAACTGGTAAATCTCCTACTTTGGTTTCGGGGTTAATTTCTAATCCGTAAGAGTCGGATAAAGTGCCTATCTCCCGTTGTTTTTGTTTAATATTTAAGCGCCAATTTTTATTATTCCCGAGAATAATGTTTTCTGTGACGCTTAACTGCGGTACTAGCATAAAGTGTTGATAAATCATGCCAATACCAAGTTTAATTGCTACATTAGCGGATGTAATATTTACTGCTTGATTCTGTAAGTAAATTTGACCTTTATCGGGTTGATAAATGCCGCTAATAATGTTCATTAAGGTAGTCTTACCTGCGCCATTTTCTCCTAAAATAGCGTGAATTTTTCCTGATGCTATTTCAAAACTAATATGATCGTTGGCAAGGAAAGAACCAAAATACTTTGTAATTCCTTCTAAGCGTAAATATGTCATCCGATTTTAGATTTTGGATTTGGGATTTTAGATTAAGTATTTTTAGGGTGTGTTATCCCATTTTACGAAAATCCTGAGATATTTTATCCTACCTTTCTTCTAAGTAAGTCGGCATAAATAAACCGAAGCTTTTAAAAAATGTTTTTTATCCTCAAACCCTTACTCAAGCTTGCCTATTGCCTATTGCCTATTGTCTATTGCCTTCCCCCAACGATAATTTTCTGTACCAACCTACTTAACTGCCTATTTTAATTTTATTTTCTAATATTTGCTGCTTTATATCGAGTACCTTTTTTTGAATATTTTCTGGTACCATATCGCCAAATTTACCTAGATTGAGAATATCGGGTTCTTCTAAACCAATTCTATAAATATCACCCTTTAGCTGTTTATTCTTCGCCAATTCTGCGATATAAGCTATTGCTAAATCCATCCGTTTAACAGCACTAGTTAATACAGCCTTTGGTGCTATTTCTAACTGGTCTTTTGTATTGCCAAAAGCATAAATACCCTTTTCTGCTGCAGTTTGTAATACCGCAGGTGAGGCATTATCTAACCATTGAAAAATCACATCAGCACCAGTCGAAATTAAAGCCAGAGTTGCTTCTTTTGCCTTAGCAACATCATTCCAATCCCCCGTAAAAGTAGAAGTAACTTGAATATTAGAATTAACTGACTTTGCTCCTAATTCTAAACCGCGTAATTCTTCCTGAGTTGCGGCAAATTCTTGTCCGGCAATATAAGCTATTTTATTCGATTTCGTCATCGAAGCAGCAATGATTCCACACAAATAACTAGTTTGGGGATGCTCTATACGTAAAGCAGCAATATTATCTCCCTTAACTGCACCATTAACAGCAATAAAAAACGTATCAGGAAACTTCGGCGCTACTTGTTGAATTGCTGCATCAAATTGACCGCCGTGGGAAAATATGACATTATACTTCTTACGAGCAAAATCTGTTAAAACTTCCGTTTGCTCAGCCTGAGGAACTTGTTCTAGAAAAGCAGTTTTCGCACCAAATTTTTGCGTTGCTAATTGTACCCCTTCATAACCAGACTGATTCCAGGCTTTATCAGTAATCGTACCCGGAAGCGCGATCGCAACTTTGAAAGCTTCCTCACCATCTGTATTTGTGGAGGTTTCGTTATTGTTGCAAGCTTTTAGTAGTAAGCTAGTACTAAAAACTGCGGAACTGTACCAAAGAAATTTACGGCGACTGAAATTAGGTGACATGAGTAATAAGTAATGAGTAATGAGTTAGGGGTTAGGAGTTAGGAGTTAGGAGTTAGGAGTTAGGAGTTGTAGAGACGTAGCAGTGCTACGTCTGTTATTGAGTAATGAGTTAGGAGTTAGTAACTTCTAACTTTGCATTCCCTATTTCTAGCAACTATCGACTAACAATTAAATTAAAGTTGATAATGCAGACTAAAGTAAAATCCCTGGTTTTGAGGGTTATTACTTATATCCTCCAAGTCAACTAATATAGAACACAGAAGGTTACAAATACAACACATGATTATTCTTCTGTGAAAAATTTTATTTTATGGTTTTCTAATCCCCTTGCGGGGAAGTGGTGCTCAAGGGAGGTTTGTCAATCATCCTCTGTAGGCTTTGAATTTTGTATTTCTAGAAGAGTTAGATGAAGTAACATAAGTTGAGTGCGAATCTTATTTTTTAACCTTCTTTGAAGTGTCATTCTTTTCCGCAATTCGCTGAAAGGTTTTGTTTTTATCTTAATTCTTCTTTTTGAAGCTCTTTTAAAAAAGAATTAGAGTCCGTATATTACATATCATTACTTGTATGAATCCCCTTGCGGGGAAAGAGATGCGCTCACATATATGATAGATAAGGAGCCAGCATCTCACGGATACTTGTTTCCGTCCCCTTATCGAGGAGTTAATACTATAATGATATCAATAATTGGGAGTATCTATTACTCGCGGAACAAATTTTTTAGCTAAATACAAGCGATAATTATTTTCTAAATTTATCCATGATTGAGCTGAATTTCCAAATACCAGTGATAACTCTTCAGCAATTTCGGGAGTAATATGCTGATTTCCCTGAATAATTTGAGTTACTATTTCAGATATTTCTGGTTTTATTGCTTCTAAGTCTGCATACGTCCAATCCCTCGCTTGTAGTTCTTTTTGCAAGATTCTTCCAGGTGGCAATGCTCTTGCTGGTATTAGCTGCTGTTGCATTTTTTCATACCCTTTACTAAGGCTTATCTTAATTTTTCTTCTCTATTCTAGATGGTAGAGGCGCTGTTCAAACGCCTCTACTGAAAAAAACTTACTATCAAGAGTAAGATTCAATTTCTAGGGGTGATAATCCACAATTTCTAAAATCTCTAGATAGCTTGTTTCTATATCATCTTCAATTGTCATAGTCAACCGCCAGTTACCAGTAAGCCATACAGCATACTTTCCTTTTAGTTTCCCTTTTTTTAGCTTATGAAATCCTAAGCTTTTAATGTTGTAAAGATCGTGCTTATTGCTTGCCATGCAAAGCAACTGCATCTTCTCAAAAAAATTCTCAACCACTGCTTCCGGGTATTTATGAGTTCCTTGCTCATATTCATACATTTTCTGAAGCTTTTTACACTTGAAGCGAACACCTTCCCAACTAGTATTTTTTTTATTTGTTTTACTAATGGTGTCACGTGGCGATGCAGGTTCTTTATCAATCATTAAAGTATTTTCAGCCATCGGAGACTTTCCTAAATTACATTCTTTCATAAGCATAATTACTCAGTAGAAATGAAAACAATACTTAAATTATAGCTTGAAGTCTAAGTAACATGTGATTATTAAACACACTTCACACTCTTAATACTCCCATCATCCTTAAGACTTGTAATTTTCACCTTCACAACTTGTGCTTTTTTTTCTTTCAAAACAGTTGCTTTTTTCGGTTCTTTTACTGTTAACTTAATTGTCTCCAATATCTCATAAGTAACTTTATTACCTTTAATCCCCAACACCTTCGCTTCCAAAATCTGGTCAATTTCAAACTTCTGAGATTCCATCACTTCAGCAATTTCCGCTTGTCGTGAGGAAAGTTGTTCTGGTATTTCAGTAACTGTCATTTCTTCAACGGGACTTACTTTGTAATACCGCATCAAACGCATTGCCCATCCCACGATCTTTAGCATGGAATGGGCATTTTTTTGATAACTTTGCAAATATTTACTACAAGTATGTTCGATGTTGCGATAATAATCTGTGGTTTTACCACTATGTCCAATTTGTCTGCCGTGATTTACCAGGGTTTTGAGATATGTAAAAAATCTGGTTCCTGCGTCTTGTTGGTTTATGATGCTACGTAGATATGCAATGGCTTTGCCAAATTCGTTAACGTCGGTATTTTCTTGAACTAGGGTTATAGCGATATTATTTGCTATTTGGGATTCGATTTCTGTGAGGGATTCTGCTTGGGTTGACATTAATACATTCCTTCTGGTGGCTCTCTATCGGTTGGGTAGCGCAATATTTCTGCAAGTTGTTGGAGTTGTTGGGATTGAATTAATTGAGAATGTGCTGTTTTGATTTGGGTTTGGATGAATTTTTGTAAATTGCTTCCCACGAGTAAATTATCGTCTGTGGGTGTATATTTACAGTAGCGCGATCGCAAGTCTTGAATATTCTGCAAAATCCTTGCTTGGGTGACTTCTACAGTCATGGTTCCCATACCGACTGGTTTGCCACCACCGACTTTTAAAGCGATGGGATATTTGCTATCTTGTCCGAGTACAACTAATAAGGTTCCTAATTCTTCTGATTTGAGATTTTTAAATTGTAATTGGGTGGTAAATGTATAAGCTCTAGTAGCTTGTTGAACTGCGATTCCTTGATTTTCACCTTTTTCAATGGCGCGAATTGTATGATAATAAAATTTACGTCCTTTTACTTGATTTCTCGAATTAAAATAATAAGAGTTAAGGAATTTCTCTTTAGTTTGCTTATCTTTTATTTCTGGGTTAGGACGATATAAGGATGGCATAAATCCCGTACTAAAGCCCATACTTTCGCATTTTGCATCGTTAAATTCAATTAATCCTTGCCAATCTAAAGCACCAAATACTTGACTTGCTGGACATAATTCGGTTTTCTTTTTACAAGGAAAACGTTCTGATGGTATTTTATCGCGATGTCTTGATGTAATTATTGCTAATGTACTATTAGTAATTGCTTCATAAACGGAACGGATACAACCTTTTAAAGAACTACCTTGAATTAAAAGTTGTTTTTCCACACCTTGAGTCATTGTTTTAATCAAGGGGACTCGACTTTTTGAATCGCTACCAAGAGCTACAATTCCGGTAGAAACGTGTAAGGAAGTTTGTACTTGTAATCTTAAAAATAAGGTTCCATGTAGTTGTTTTTTATTAAAGTAAAATTTATCGTGTCCCGCAGGTTTTTGTAAGCGGGGACTTTCGCGGGGAAAAGAAACAAATTGATAGGGTTTATGAGAAAGATTTTCTGGTAAATTATCGCGGGATGGAGGTGTGGGTTTTCTTGGTTTAGGTTTGGGAGTTTGAGACATTTCAATTTTGGATTTTAGATTTTAGATTTTGGATTTAATTATTTGAGGGTATGGTCTTCGTTCCTGTAAGTAAGTGGGTGTAAAAAAAAATCAAGGTCTATTATATATTGTGGTACGGCCATCCTTATCCGTAATATCGAGCTCCACAAATGTAAAATAAGCCGTATCAGTTATCTTTTTTATCTTTAACTGTTAAGGCTACAAAATGAACGGTAGCTGTATCATTATCTTGAAAATATCGTTGTTGAATGGGAATTTTATCTGGTTCGATATGTTTAAAAATAAATCCTTTGGGGAATTTCGTTTCATTCAAATCGTGCCAATATGCATTATGATTACAAATATTCCAATTTCTAGCTAATTGTTCAAATCCTTCTAATTCAAATTTATCTTTACTGAGAATTAAAAATTCGTATCCAGATTTATATTTCTTCCAACGTAACTCACAAGTGGAGTTAAACATTTGTCCTTCAATTTCTCCTCTATCTTTGGGTAATTCTAAACAAATACCGCTGACTTTATGTGAATAACGTAAAAAATAATAATTATCTTGGGAATCAGATAATTTTTTGACTTCATCAATAATATTATCGATATTTTTTGTTTCTACAAATTGTTTGTGATATACATATCCTTTAGTCATGATGTCGTACATCCTAAAATCTCACCCCAAGAACGAACAGCACGCATAAATAAGTCTTGAACACCAGCTTCTGTATCTCCTTCCCATTTCATTTGTACTCCAAAACCTAAATCCATAGGTTCTGCTCTCACGGGAGAATCTTGTTTATCATGTACGGGAGTTTCCTTTTTATTTGGCCTTGGAAAACCGTATTTCTCTGCTTCCGATTCTGATATAAATTCTCTTACTCCCAGTAAATAATTCCAATCCCATTGTTTATCACTTCCCAGAAGTTGAATTTGTTTATTTTCTTCATCAATTACACATCCAGGATATTGAATTTTAGCAGAATTATATTTAATTTTTACAGTTCCCAAACCGCGAGACTTTGCAAAACCTAACCCAAACCAACCATCATTTAAATCCCGCAATACTAACCCAATTAAACCAAGTTGAGCTAAAGTAAAATTCTTCAAATGTATTTTGGTTTGAAATTCTCCAGCAGTACATACTTGATAATTAAAAGGACCAACTGCAACCGAACCAAATACTCTATCAATTGCGACTCCATTACGTTCTTCAATGTGTAATTCTTTCTTATCAACAGGATGAGCATCTTCAATTCTAATCCGACTAGCAATGGCAATATTACCAAACATTTGGTCGGTAAAAGAAGACTTTTTATAAATCTCATGGGGAGGTAAAAATTTATTGTTATTAACCTTTAAATAACTGTAGCTATCATTTAAAATGTCATTAGCCCAAAGATTTGTTTTATCATTAGGATTAGTCTCGCTACCCACAGTACGAACAATACGTTCAGCATGAGCGCGAATAGCACCTTTAAGACTACTTCCCGGTAAATAAATCGACCATCGATTCTGATGAAAAGTTCTCACAAATTCCATATCCGGGTTTGTCGGATCGGCTCCTTCCTTTCCTGATTTTATCAAAATTGGTCCATCAGGGATGATATTTAAATCAATCGTACAATGGTTAACAAGTCGTTTATGCATTGTGAATTTGATGGTAAATAATAATTATGTAGTAACTAGATTATTTAGTTGTTGTTCGCATTGTTCAAATAGAAAATTTACAGCGGAAAACAGTTTATCTAATTCGTAAATAGTGTAAGGTGAAATATTCCTAATAAAATTATCTGCTTCTAATTTTCCAAATTGCCATGTATTACCATTAGAACTGGTACCAAATATAGTAATTGGAAGTTCTGCATTTAATCTTTGTGCTGCAATCATTTCTGCTAAACATTGTGCCCATCCACCTTCAAAATCGTCTTGTTTGGCTTCAACTAAAATAAAGTATGGTTTATCAAAAACAACTTTTCCTAGTGGAGAACGTTTTGCTAAAATATATTCGGGATAACCGGAAAGTTTATCGTCATATTTTAAAGATTGATGGCTCCACAAAGTAAACTTACTACTGTAAGGTTTCCAAACTTCTTTTAAAACGGGATAAATCAAATTTTCGCAAATAGCAAACTCTGAGTTATTGACAACACCTTCTCGCATTACTATTTCTAAATCTTCTCGAAAGTAATCAGAAACTTTAAATTCAGCTTCACCCATGAAATTCGCTTCAGTATAAGTTACCTGATATTCTTTGAGAACTTCACCGATGGTTTTAAAATTGCTAAAAGCCATATTTATTCCTTTACCCCAGTAGTACTTTCTTCTGGTTTATTGCTCGTAAGTTTATCAATTAACTTTTCTACCCAATAATCTTTAAAATCACTAGCATTTTCATAAGCACTTTTATCTCCCATTACCAGTTTTTTGAGATAATCAAGTAATAAATCTGGTCGATCTTTCGGGTAATCAAACCACAGCATATCTTTAATATCTAGTTTAACAACACCTAACCCGCGCGATCGCCCTCCACCGAGGGGTATTTGTTCGGTTTCAAATTGATGTAAACCAATCATCAATAAACCTAATTCCCATTCTTCGGCATTTTCGACTATTGCTTTAAATTCAAATTGTGTTCCTGCGGGTACTACTTGGAAATCATAAAGTTTTCCGTCTGCTGCGGTTTCGGTATCTCTATCGATAGATACACCATCTCTTTCTTGATATTGTCCGAACCAGGTATCTGCTACTATTGTTAAATCCCGTACTTGGAATTTACTTGCTATCCAGGGTGAGCCGAAGAGAGAAGATACTAAATCGGTATTGTCTACAACGTATTGATGTAATCGTTCCTCTTTCTCTCCAGGTTTGAGATTATTGATAGTTTCTTTGAAATCCGATAACTCTTTAGAAGTGAGTGACCATTCTTCTTCAATAGCAGGGTTGGCTACTAATTTACGATTATTTCCCACGATACCACGAAGGAAACTTTCTAAACGCGATCGCATTGCTCCTTTAAAGCTAGAGCCGGGAATGAATGGATTACCCAAAGCATCTTTGATAACTGGTAAATCAGAGCCGATGGGTTCGGTGGAGCGTCCTGAACTGATTCTGAGTGCTGTTATAGTTGTTAGGATTCCGGTTATTTCTAAGCGGTTTTTGAATGTGTCGAACATGGGTTTATATTTCAATTAAGTGGTTTCTTTACCTTCTACATATTTGTGAGTTCCGTAGTGTCTTAAATGCAAGATACCATTATTAATTTTGCAACTTACTCTAAACTTCTTACCTACATAAAAATGGTCAACCCCATCTTTATCTTTTGCTCCTTCATAGGGGTAATATTCAACTTGTTTGGCGACTTCTCTTGTATTACCATTGGATTCTTCAAGTCTCATTGAAACTTTAGCGATAGTTTTTTGTAAACGAATTTTATCATTTAAATCGTTAATTGTGTTATAATCACTTCTAAAATTACCTTCATAGAATATTCTAGGGAAATCTAATAAATCTTTTGATAGTAAACTCTCTTCGCACTGCTTCCAAATGAGTTCTCCCCAGTTAGAAATAGTCATTTTCCCATCTATTTCTGCTACCATTGCTTCTGGAATAGTCTCAGTTTCTTCAGGTGTTAAACTCGCTCCAACATTAAATAATGTTAAAGTTGCAGCATGGTCTTTTAGTTGATTGATATCTACCGTAATTGGTAAGCGAGGTATAGTAATTAATTTTGAATATTGACCTTCAAAAACATAAACAATTTTATCTGCATAAAACATTCCAATAGTGTTCATACATCCTTGTAAAGCTTTAAAACCTCCAACTAAGTTAAAATAAACATCATATTTAGGAAAATTTTTAACTGTTCTATGAACCCAATCAATTAAATCATCAATTCCTTGATGAAAACTGTTTGTGCTTGCAGTAGAAAGTTTTTCTGGTGTATATATATCGACAAAATCAACTTTATTTTTTAAATATTCTTTGACTAAATTAGATGTAATAGTACCTTGTGCTGTATCAGTAGCAATTAAATAGTGAGAATCAAGTTTGGCTTCTTGGATTTTATTACCGTATAATTCATAAATTCCATTTAATTCAGCGCTTGCTTTACGAACATCTTTAATCTTATTTTTGCTAAGTATATCTCGTGCATATTCTTCTAATTCTTGAACAGTGTCCCAAATATCTTCATGACGCTCAATTTCATCATTGCTATAATTTGCCGAGTTTTCTAGTCTAATCAAAGAACTTTCAATCTCATCACTCAAATATCTATAAACTTGATTTGTCAGTAAACTTGTACCTACTGTAGAAATAACAAGTCGAGGTTTACGATACATAATCAACTCCTTCCTATTGACAGATGATCGATTTAAGATTCGCCTTTATTTATATAAACTAGATAGCGCGCACCATAACCCAAATATCTACGAGTTAATTCAATACGAATGATTTTGAAATCAACTTCAGTCCCTTCAACATCTATCTGAATATTTTCCGCAATATTAGTAATTTTTTCATCTATATCATTAATAATTTTATGTGCGAGGGAATTTTTACCTTGCCCCCATTTTTTATCTCTACCAACTTGATATAGTAGAAAGTTTTTAATTACTGCAACGCTCTCTGTTGTATCTGCGACGCGAACAAGATTACGAAACTGGGATTCTTGTAAATCACCGTATGAATTTTTATTTTTTAAAGCTGTTTCAATAGCATCTACTATTTCATCTTCTTTCTGACGAATTCCTTTTTGAATTTTTAACTGTTTTTGTTGTTCTGAAAAATCGTTCATACTGGCTTATCTCTCATTACTAAATGAAACTGATTACAAACTTCAATTTGACCGAAACCTTCACAAGTTCTTTCTCCTACTCCTTTCAATTCTAATTCTGCTAATTTCTCATACCAAGATTCTGGTTGAGTTGTGCTAAATAAATAAACAGCTCCTTTACTAGTCACTAATTCTAGATCTTTCATTAATCCCCAAGCTGAATTCCAACCGGAACGATAATCATAACTACTATAAGCTGCTTCTAATATTAAAGACTCATCATCAACACCTGTAAATAGTTTCAACATTTGTGCAGAAATTACAGTTGTATGCTGCCATTTATCGGTTAATATTGCATCTGATTGTAAGTCTAATGTAAAATACTGATCCTTTTCTGATAACTCTTTGAGTGGATTACCAAAAATAGACCAATCTTCCTTGCAGCGGGTTTCTAGTTTATTATTAAACGCTTCGATTTTCTCTTTAATTCTTTCCTTTATATCCTCTTTGTTTTCATCCTCTTTACTTTCTAAATTTATAATTTTCATTTCAACCTTTCCCAATCCTCGTGAAGTAGAACCTCCTAAGCGAAAGTTTTTATTATTGTCATTGATAAATTTTTGTAATTTTTCACTTATATTATCTGCAACCAAAATTCTAGAATTAAAAATAACCGGTTTTTCGTTTTGAGAATTTATTTCTGATTCGTTGATAACTTCAATACTGTACAATATTTCTTCTTCTGATGTTGCACGTCTTCTATTTATACCTACTCGTGTCAATAGACGTTTATTTACCTTTACACTATAATATCTATTACCTAACTTACTATAAAAACCTGTTAGTGGTTCAACTCTTCCACCTTTCTCTTTTGGACAGGTAGGATCGTAAGCAAATCCGTAACAATCAGCACAATAACGGTCAATTAAGCTGTCAAAAACTCCATTATTATTTTCTGTTGTAAAACCAGATTTTGTTTTGGAACTTAATGCTGTTGCTGGTAAAACTCCTATTTTTTCTATTTGGTTTTTTCGGATAACTTTTCCTTTCGTTTTAATCGAAGGATAACCATTTTGAAAAATCGCAGGTTCATCACCTAAAAATAATGCTTGAAAATCACCACCATCTCGACTTAAATCTTCAAACTGTTTACCCGATCGCTTTAAAATTTCACTAGCGATCGCACCTCTAATCACGCTACCAGGAATATAATCTTCACACTCACTTACGCTACCACCGGGTTTTTGTCGAGAAATTGCTAGGGGAGATAATGCTTTAATTTCTAGTTTAATTTGCTTCACTATTTTCTCCTTTGAGCAAAAATTCCCATACAGTTTCATCTACTTGGATTTCTGGTAATTTCCAGGTTAACCACCCCAAACCAGCGGATTTACTTCCACCCAATGCGTTAATATGTCGTAACCCACACCAAATTAATGCTTTTGCAAAATCGGGTTTGCTTGTCCAATTTGGTAAAATATGAATCTCTCCTGTAAATTCAAGTTGTACATTTACGGGAGAGGTTTCTAAAAAGTAAAGTTTTTTCTCTTCTGCTATCTTTCGACGACGATTTATGGTACTACCAGGGCGCAATACTTCGGTTAAGTTTTCTGGTTCTTCGGTACATATTAAATCATCAAAAATTACTCTTGATGGTAAAATTGGATCGCCAAATATTTGACTAATTAAACAGTGATAGGTATCTTCATAACCGGGTATTTCATATTCTTTTCTTTGGAAACCTTCTGGTGAATTATTTCTCCTGATTACCATTCTTCCAGCATTGGGAGATTCGCAAATTTTCCATCTCAAACCTCTAGCTATTTTTTCACATTCATGACGCAATCTTCCTTTGATTTGAGAACCTGGAATTAATAAATTACCTTCGGAGTTTCGTACAATTGGTTTATCAGCAAGGGTACCGGATGATCCACCCGCTCCTACACACAAAGCTGTATCAATTACCGCTGTAATTTCAAAAGGTTCTATTGAATTAGTATCTGTTAATTCTTCAAGTTTTATCATGACATAGTTTTTTTAGATATTTTAGATGAATTATTTGTAAGTTGCTTAGATTCCGAATCATTAGTTTGAATAAATTCATATAAATCCACCATTTCTCGCCAAATTGTTTCATAATAATATTTCTCTTTAAATCTCTGCTCGTACATCCAAGGTGCAATATTTCCACCATTTGTTTTTGCTTCACACCAAGCTTTTTCAAAATCATCTTTAAGTTGAGTTTTTCCCTGTTTGAGTCGAGAACGAAAATAATAATAATTTAAACTTGCTGTTCGTCTTCCTTGTGCGATAAAACTACGAATTTGGTAAAGTTGAGATTTAGGAAAATCTGCTGCTTTCAATGCTTTGACTGATGTTAAAAATCCGTCTAATTCATGTAAAGTAAATGGTGCAGCATAAAGTTTTAATGTCGTTGCACCAATTTTTTTAGTTAATGCACTATCACGAAAATCTTTGATACTAGATGAAACCATCGTAACTGATTTCATCGTGAATAAATCTACCGTACCTCCATAATATCTGTCTGCACTTGTTTTGTTATCATCATTCTTGAATTGTAATTTTTTCGCATATTCTTTAGCGGATTTCATTAATTGTTGTGTTAATGATTCTGCATAGTAAATTGGGGTGTTATAAGCAGTAATCAAAACTCCACTAGAAATGCTGAGTTTACATTGAGATTTTTGTGGTTTTTTGTTTTCTGAATGATAACGATGAGACTTAGTTCCATCGTAAGATTCATCTAAATAATTTCCTTGGATTTCGATTTCCTTTCCTTGCTCTTTTATCTTTAATTCACCCAACAATATCTTTTCAAAATTTTCACCAATTGCTTGAGCGATTTCTAAAGCTTTATCAGCAGGAACAATTAAAATAACATCATCTCCACCGATGGTAATTATTTCAAAGGGATGGATAAAATCTCCGTTTTCTAATCTGGATTTAGAATCCTTTGTAATTGCTTGTAATTCTCTAGGATGTAAATTATCTGCTAAAGCTTGAAATACTGCGTATTTGGTTGCGTTATCAACATCCTGACTAAACTTTTGGTATTCTTTAGCTGTACGGATTTTTTGAATATATCCACCCATATTATTTCCATCAGCATAAATATGAGCAATAAATCCCTTACTTACTTTACCTAATTGTGTTAACGATTCGGAAATATTTACAGACTTTGAAGTGCGATCGCCAAAATATTTTTTGTTTAACTCAGTATTATTTTCTAGAAATTTCTCAAATTTTTCAATCCAATTTTCACAGATTAAATCTATATCAATATCTTCTTGTTGGTAACCTTCTATTTTTCTAATTTTCCCGTTTTTAGCTTTATCACCAAATTGACGCTTAATAGCTGTAGTTTCAGATAAATATGGATCGCCTAACAGGTTAGTTGCTTGAGTAATTGCTAAACGTTTATCAGTATCATCCCGACGTAAATAAGGATGGGTTTCTAACATTGGTGGATAACGACGACTGGGACGATTTCGGATATCATTTCCTGCTCGACGTTGGTTAAATAAGATTGCTAATTTTGTTGTTAATTCATTAAAGCTTTTATGATTTTGAAAATTATCTTCTAACTGAGAAATTTCCTCTATTTTACCAAAAACACCTTGTACAATTTCATTTTCGTAATTTGCTTGATATTTCTCTAACCAAAATGTGTCTTGGATATTTTCTCGTAATAATCCAAAACGTAATTCTAAAAATCTAAATGATTCACCTACAGCACAAGAATTTGCAGTTATAGTTCTCTCTGTATATCGTTTTTCAATCGCATTCGCTAAATCATCAATATAAGCTACTGGACAAAAAGCAAGGATATTACCACCACATGAGTAAATAATTAGTTCCGGAATCAAAGTATCGGTTAATTGAGGATAATTTTCTTGAACCCATTCATTAACTTTTGGTATATAAAATCTATAACGATTGTCTAAATCTTGTTTAAAAAAAGTAGGTAAATCAAATAAATTTATTTGGTCTAATCGCGTAGAAGCTCCACGAATATCCGGTAACTTTGATTCTTCAAACAAATACTGTTTAATCTTTGTCGCACCACCATAAATTAAGCCAATTTTAGAATTCCAAAGCAAAGGATATTTTTCAATTAATCCCTGTAACTCATCCAAGGTTTTCGGAAATTGTTTTATATCTTCTAATTTCTCTAACTCCCTAACAGCATTAACAATATCAGAAACCTCTTCTGGAACTTCTCTTCCATTCATCAATGCTTCCCGCATCTGTCGCAATATCTCTAAATCATACTGAGATTTTTCTGCTTCACCCCAAGCCAAACACCAAGCAATTCCTATGTATATTGGATGCATTTTTTTCCCATTATTTTTTATCATATTTTTGAGAAATAGTTATTTGATTACAGAGGGGAGAAAGGGAAGAGGTACAGAGAATAATTAATAGCTCCTAACTCCTAACTCCTAACTCTTAATTACCTCCTCACCAAACTAACCAAAATCTTTACCAACTCCTTTACCATTTCTCTTCCCGAAGCATCAACCCCACGCTCCAAATAATGAACGCTACCTTTTAAAATTGGCACTTCCGACTCGATAAAATCTTCTGTACCATGATAATCGCTGAAAATCATTGCTAAAACTTCTAAAGCCAAAGATTTACAAAACTTTTCCCAAATTACGATTTCACTATCTTCCTTAAACAAAATTACCGCATGAGTCGCTTCTGCCATAATTATTTTATTTTCTGGAGAGATTTTTCCACCCACATCAAAAATAAAAATCGGTTCTTTGACATTTTTAAATTCCCGCGCTTTGAATATCGCAAACTCTTCATTAAACTTAGCTTTATACTCAGATTTAAACTTTTTAGCTAAATCAACATCGCGTTTAGCAGTTTCCGAAAACCACGAACCATCACCATCGGGACATCCCGAAACTATATAAAATTCTGGAGGATTTGGTATTTGTAATAATGCTCGTTTTATTCCTTCCCGAAAACAAGTTTTACCAGTATTTGCAAATCCACAAATTGCCACTTTAATATTCTTAGGATTCTCCCCTCTATTAATATCTAAAATATCCCCAATTTGATATTTATCACTTTTACTAACCGTGACAACATATCTATCCAAACCCCTCTCACCTTGTTTCGGATCGAAAAATGCGATCGCACTATATATCTTCCCCAACTTAAAAGCCAAAACCTGACTTACCAAAACCGAAGCTCGTCCATTTATCTTGATTAACTCACCACCCGGTAACTCCCCAGATGCGATCATTTCATCCAACCGTATCACCACATCTCGAACTATTTTGTCACCAGTCGCGAGTGTTTTTCCAAATCCAACTTTTAAAATATCCCCTTCAAGATTTATGTGATATGTAGTCATGGGTAATGAGTAATAAGTAATAAGTAATAAGTAATAAGTAATAAGTAATAAGTAATAAGTAAGGAGTAAGGAGTAATGAGTAGGGAGTTAGGAGTTGTAGAGACGTAGCAGTGCTACGTCTGTTATTGAGTTGGGAGTGAGGAGTGGACGCATATTAATTATGAAGTAAAATTGAATTCCTATATTCTTTTTTACTCATGATTGATTACAACGAAAAAATAAGTATTCAAGAAAGAACAGAAAATTTTGCAATAAGAGTTGTCAAAGCTTATTTAGAGCTAAAGAAAAAACCTTTTGATGACGCAGTCAAGGTATTGTCTAAACAATTTTTGAGAAGCGGAACATCAATAGGAGCAAACTGCTCAGAAGCTAAATATGCACAATCAAGTAAAGACTTTATCAACAAGTATTCTATAGCCTTAAAGGAAGCGAATGAAACTCTTTATTGGATATAAATAATGATCAAGTCGGAATTAGTATCAAAATCCAAATTTAAACATATGATAGAAGAAAATGAAATTATCATTAAAATATTAACAACCTCTATAAAAAAATTAAAAGAAAAATAATCCACCCATTACTCCTAACTCCTTACTCCTAACTCCTTACTCCTTACTTATTACTCCTTACTTATTACTCCTTACTTATTACTCCTTACTTATTACTCCTTACTCATTACTCATTACTCATTACTTATTACCCAATCAACTCTCCCAAATCATACTCAGGATTATGACTCACACAAATTACATATTTCCCTAACTTGGGATCGTAACAACCAATCGCTCCATAAAGATGACAGAGTCTATGAGCTAAAACAAAAGCTACCGGAATAGATGTAGGGCCAGAAATTTTCAGTAATTTCCCTCCACGCAACTCTCCAGATTTCGCCATTTCTTCCAACCGTGCAGCGGCATCTTTGACAATGCGATCGTTCGATGAAGATTCACCGAAACTAATACTTAAAGTATCTTCCTTTAATTCGATGTTGTAAGTAGACATATATCAGTACCATGACAATGAACATGTAGGGTGCTTTTACGGCCCCTCGTACGTATAACTTGAGGTTAAATTTTTGAAAATGCCGTAACGCACCATTCGGCTGTAGGGTGCTGTTACGGCCCCTCGTACGTATAACTTGAGGTTAAATTTTTGAAAATGCCGTAACGCACCATTCGTCTGTAGGGTGCTGTTACGGCCCCTCGTAGGTATAACTTGAGGTTAAATTTTTGAAAATGCCGTAACGCACCATTCGGCTGTAGGGTGCTGTTACGGCCCCTCGTATGTATAACTTGAGGTTAAATTTTTGAAAATGCCGTAACGCACCATTCGGCTGTAGGGTGCTGTTACGTATAACTTGAGGTTAAATTTTTGAAAATGCCGTAACGCACCATTCCAACTCCAGTGAACAGTTATCAGTTAATATTTATAGGACTTGGGTAACTAGTAGTCGATTGCATAAATTTTGACGGGTTCGTTTTCTTTCAAACGTAGGGAGACGTTATATATAACGTCTCTACAACCCCTCAGAATAAATGAAATGAACTACTAGTGTTCTGTCCCATTAGTTTTGACGGGTTTTCTCACACACCCACTTGGGGTTGCAAACCCCAAGCTAATAGAACAAAGTCCTATGAATAGGACTAAAATTTACCCCTCATAATTAA
>JBCCSG010000097.1:0-22056 GCA_039200565.1 Cyanobacteria bacterium P01_D01_bin.50
CTAATTTATCTTGACAAAACTCTTTGTATCATATGAAGTCCGATTAATTGCTTACAATATAACTCTCAGGACTTACGCAAGTGTCACAAGATCCTGGTTGGTGCGTGACACGAAAACCTTATTATTGCGTTAAAAACGAAGCAAAGTGTCACAGCACCCTACGAGAAAAATATGCCAGTTGCGTAAGTCCTAACTCTATTGAAAAAAGGCGGTTATTACCAACATAAAGTTTTACTTATTACTTATTACTTATTACTTATTACTTATTACTTATTACTTATTACTTATTACTTCTTACTTCTTACTTAGCCCCCATAGATATGATAACTGTTTAACCAGACATGATATCAATCATGGAAAAGTAGAGACGCTGCTTTTGTACCTCATCTCTACATAATTTATATATTTAGATATATTACTGTTAATCTGAAATAGTATTACTGACTCATTTTAAAAATTCTTTCCAACCTCTTTACTAATTGTTCTGCTAAATCTAATAAATCTACCGTATCATTATCATCGCTAAAACTGCGATTAATCTCTTCAAAACTTGCACTTTCCACTAACACGGTTTTGATCGCAAATACTAGATTTTCTTCTTCAGAAAGTCTGAGACAATCTTCCAATTGAGTCGCAATTTCTGGCAGTGATTTACCTTGTAACTGCTTTCTGACACTTACAGCAACCCAATCATCACTTTCCAAAAAGGTAGTCACGGATTCGACAAAATTAGTTTGTGCTGAATCCTCTTCATCCCACCTTTCCAACCAATCTCCATCTACATCTTCAGCATACAAATATGCTGCTTCGAGTCCATATCTAACTATATCATTTTGTAATTTTTGAGCCGCTTCTACAGATTCTATAAACTTATCTAATCTATTTTGACAGTCTGTTGACATTTCTTTAACCATTATGACTCAAAGTATTAAGAAATATTTCCTTACAAACTTAGCTAAAAACTAAATGTTAAATAAATACCTATTTCAAGGTTATCGCTGTTATACAGCGTGACATTAACTATTCTTTCCACAAAATCAGTTGCACCAGGATTGTAACTTAATAGCAATCCTTTATCTATCTTCCAAAAACGTAACGTAGATTCCCAATTGTTAGATTTATCTTGAAAAAATTCTTCACTTAAGCTAGTAAGTTGGACGCAAAGAGATTTATCATACTTACTACTTACAATTATATCGGTGGCCATTGAGAGGTCAGCAATGTATCTTTTTACAACAGTACCTCCACGACGTTGAATATTACTTACGACAGATGCAATTAGCTCGGCATCTTCTCCAGAGAATTCTCCAGACATTAACTTTTGTCTCCAAATATAAAATTTAGAGTCATTTTCACTCAGCCATTTAGGGAACAAGTAGCTGTACCAGAATTTCAAACTCGGTTTAAGGGAATTAAAAGCTGCTTGTTGTTCTTCATAGGTAGGTAAAGATTTAACTCTAAGCCAAGCTTCAGCATCTCTAATTACTTGTTCTAAAAATAAAATTACAAATTTTTTTGCAGTTAACGAACCAGGTTTTAAGTCTTTTACCCAACGGTTTATTTCATCTAATCTTCTGGCCAAATTTGGGTCTAATATAGATGCTTCTCTTATGAGATATTTTAATCTATTCTTGATATCTTTTGCTTGCAAAAAATGATATGCCTCGTATCCTAAAACTAGATTTAGATTTTTGGTTATCTTTGATTATATATAAAGTAAAAAGGGTGCGCTAGGCAACAGCATAACGCACCTTAAATATTATTCAGTAGTATTTTCTGAGTCAGATTTTTCTGGTTTGAGTAGGGGAAAGGCTATAACATCGCGAATGCTTGCTGAATCAGTCAATAACATGACTAATCTATCAATACCAATACCCAAGCCACCTGCTGGAGGCATACCGTATTCTAAAGCTGTAAGGAAGTCTTCATCAACACCTTGGGCTTCTAAATCGCCAGCCGCTTTTCTAGCTGCTTGTTCTTCTAAACGTTGACGTTGGTCTATGGGGTCGGTAAGCTCGGAGAAGCTATTAGCAGTTTCCCTTCCTACCATATATAATTCAAATCGTTCTACCTTACCTGCTTTAGAACGATGAGGTTTTGCTAAAGGGGAAATTTCAACAGGGAAATCAGTTACAAATGTAGGCTGAATTAGATTTTCTTCTACTTTTTGTTCAAAGGCTTCATTAAGGAGTTTACCCAGATTTGGGCAATCATCTATACCTTCAATCCCGGCATTTTTACAGGCAACTTTTGCTTGTTCTAAACTTTGAAAAGAATTGAAATCACAACCAGAATATTCTTTTACTAAATCATGCATTGTGACTCTTCGCCAAGGAGGAGTTAAATCAATATCAGTTCCTTGGTAATTAATTTTGTGCGTACCGATAACTTCTTGGGCAACGGTAGCAATAATACCTTCGGTGAGCGCCATCATATCGTTATAATCGGCGTAAGCTTGGTAAATTTCGATGGTGGTAAATTCCGGATTATGACGAGTAGAAATACCCTCATTGCGGAAAATTCTTCCTAATTCAAAAACTTTTTCAAACCCACCGACAATTAAGCGCTTCAGATGAAGTTCGGTAGCAATGCGTAAATACAACTGCATTTCCAGCGTATTGTGGTAAGTAATAAATGGACGTGCATCCGCACCCCCAGCTTCACCTTGCATTACCGGAGTTTCAATTTCAATAAATCCCCGCTCATCTAAATAACGGCGAATACCAGCAGTAATCAAAGCGCGACGGCGAAAAGTTTGTCGCACCTCCGGGTTAACCATCAAATCAACATAACGTTGACGATAACGTTTAGTAATATCAGTTAACCCATGCCATTTATCGGGTAAAGGCAATAGGGATTTAGTTAAGACACTATATTCTTTAACGTAAACCGATAATTCGCCCTTTTCAGTGCGTTTAATAGTTCCTTTAGCTCCCAGAATATCGCCGATATCCGTAAGCTGTTTCAAATTTTTGAAAGCATCGGCATCCATATCCGCCATACTTTCACTGATACGTTTTTTTTCTAAATAAAGCTGAATAGTACCAGTTTCATCCTGCAAAGTGAAAAATGCCAACTTACCCATGACACGACGTGTCATAATTCTTCCGGCGATCGCTACTTCAAAGTCAGCTTCTTCACCGTTAGTTAAATCGGCAAATTTCTCTTGTAAATCTTGGGCGTGATGAGTTACTTCCCAACTATAAGCGTAGGGATTCATCCCTTGCTGTCTTAACTGTTGTACTTTCTCTAGCCTCGTGGCACGGATATCTTCTTCCGACATGGTTGACGAACTTTTTCAGGGCAAGATTTAATTATAGTTCCATGCCCGCATTGTACATTGAGAATATTGAGGTTCTCCCTCGGGTTGAAAATTTTGGGGGCTTCTATTTTTTTCCCATATAGCCCATGGCAGCGAGGATACCCATGAGGATTTTCAAGTACTGGCATGGGGGAATTGATTGAGAAAAATTAATTTAACGCTCTTTAATGCCTTCACCAGTTGGTATTGCTTATTTTCCTCTTATACCGGAAAAGCCAGCAGTGAATTTAATTCCCTATTAAGTATTGAAAAAATATCTTTAGTAAGGACTTTTCACTGTTTACCAACGCAGCCAGATCGGTCAATGTTCCTTATCTTAAGTCTAAACCAATTGACTTGGGATTGATCGGTTGAGGGACACCCATGAGAATTTTCCTTTTGAAGCAACTATCCGTTAGCTTTTTGGGTAGATTTGCTTATTTTAATCAATGATAATATTGTATTTTTTATATCTTTAAAATCAGCAATAATTCAGCAATAATTTCATAACTTATGCCTCAAAAGTATGCAAGCTAAGTTACAAATAGAAATGATTTCGATGGAAAATAAAAAGCAATTAATCAGATGCATTGAGTTTGTTTCAGAAGAACTTGATGCTGATGCTTTTCTATATAGTGCTGAAATTACGGATTTAAATGCCGATCGATTAATCAACGAAATCAAACAAACATCACCAAAAAGAGATAATGTAGTCTTAATTATGACTACTTATGGTGGCGATCCAGATGCAGCTTTTAGAATAGCCCGTTATATTAAAAGAAAATATAATAAGTTTACTTTATTTGTATTTGGTTACTGTAAAAGTGCCGGGACTTTATTAGCATTGGGAGCGGATGAAATTGTTATTTCCGATTTTGGTGAATTAGGTCCCCTTGATGTCCAAGTGACCAAGGATGATGACTTTAGAAGCGAATCTGTATTAGATATCCAACAGGCTATGACAGTAATTGGCTCTCAAGCTTTTGAAATGTTTGAGAGTTATTTATTAAATTTAATTTCTGGAACTCAAGCGCTGATAACAACTAAGACAGCAGCAGATATAGCTAGTTCTATGGCTGTTAATTTATTGTCCCCGATTCCCAGTCAAATCGATCCGTTAAGATTGGGGGAAATGAATAGATTGATGAATATCGCTTTAGCATACGGTCAAAGATTAAAACCAGAAGGTATTGATATCATCAAAAATCTGATTTATGACTATCCTTCTCATAGTTTTGTTATTGACTATGAAGAAGCAAAAAAATTGTTTGATTGCGTAAGAGAACCTGATGATTTGGAATCAGAATTGGAAGAAATGATATTGCCTTTAGTACGCAAACCTTCTTCCACTGAAATTATATTTAATTTAGAAAAATTGAACGAACATAATGAAGAAAATTCAGACAGAAATAATCAAAATAGGGAAAGAGTTCCGGAAGAATCAGTTTCTACAGACGATGGAAAGGATGAAGCGATTGAAGGAAATGTCTTACCCTTTGATAAAAAGCAGTAACTTAAATAATTTTGAAGATCCTTCAAAAACAATATTTAAAATTGTACAAAAATAGTAAGGGTAATGGTATAAAAATAATAAAGCCGGTGTAAATATTTAGGTAGATAAACCGGCTTTACGATAAATTTAGCGGTTTATAGCATTTCTTTATAAAGATGCACTTAATTAAACCCACCTGTGTGGGCTTTGTAAAAGAAAAGTAGCGATACGCCTTCGGGGCACAGAGCGATGAGCGCACAGCCTCATACAGAATTGGTATTATTGTGACGGGAACCCATTAAAAATTTTTAATGGAAGCCCTGTGAGTTATTGACTACGTTTAATGTGATTAATTTCTTGTTGCAATTCTGCTATTTTTTGCCGTAATTTATTAACTTCCTCGTTCTCGTTGGTTTGGGGTTTGACATCAACTGCACCAGATGCAGGTTCCTTCTGATAATTTCCTTGTTTTATTTCCCGATATTCTGTGGATACAGCCCATTTTCTAATAAATTGTAAACGCTCAACAGGAAAAGGATGACTGAGCATTACGCCTTGAGCGCCGTTATAAATTAAAAATTTATATACTTGATTTAGTCCGTCTTCGTCAAGCGCTTGATAATTATCCGACTGACGAACAAATTCTTGTAAACTACATTCATTCGCATATTTATTACTACCGCCAGAAACTTTCATCATTGAAGACATAACCGTATCTAGGTTATCTGTAACTAACAATGCAGCGCGATCGGCAGATAACTCAGCTTTGCGTCGCCATTCAAAAAAGGCATAAATCAAGCCACTGCTAACTATGTTACCAATACCAAAAGTCAATTCCCCCACAATAGATACAGCATTCATCATCCACATCGCCATTTGAATTAAAATAGTATGACCACATTTAATGTGTCCCAACTCGTGGGCTAACACAGATCTGATTTCGCTTTCGTTAAGCAAATCCAAAATTCCCGTATTGATGACGATGTAAGGGTGCTCCTGTCCCAAAGCGTAACTATTTGCCACGGGATTTTGCTCAACAAATAGTTTGGGTTCTGGATAAATATCCAAATCCCTCACGCATTCCCGAAATATCTGATAAATAGTGGAATATTGGCGCGGACCAACTTCAATGGCGTTGCCCATTAGATAAACTAATTGTGGACGTTCGTAGACAAATTCCACAAATTTACGGGTAATAAAATCAAACCCTGGTAAATCCCTTAGGGTTTCTTCGGCTTGGCTGTCCAAGGGATGTCTAAAAGCTTCGCTGGAAATTCCTTTATAAGTTGGCATTATGCTCGAGGTAATTAGTTATTTGTTCTTTTATAAGGGAGTCTTCAAAGTGAAATTCTGATGGATGGTGTATCCTCACCAACCCTTGGTTACATAATTTGTAATTATCAATTAAGCAGTACTTAAGAAGTGTTTAATCGTTTGTAGTCTAACAACTAGATACTAAATACCGCTGCCCTAAAACTGACAACATAATATAAAAGGAGATAAGAACTGTTTAAAACTCTATTTTTCCAACTCACTATGTATGGGATTCAAAACGCGTGATTGAAGCAGAAGTTCATATATCACTACATAACTTCCTGCGATCGCAGGCGGGTTTTCCTTCTTGGCCACATCATTTAACGATGGCACGGCTTGTAG
Source organism: Cyanobacteria bacterium P01_D01_bin.50 (assembly GCA_039200565.1). Lineage (GTDB taxonomy): Bacteria > Cyanobacteriota > Cyanobacteriia > Cyanobacteriales > Nostocaceae > Rivularia. The sequence goes on from JBCCSG010000097.1 coordinate 6,450, forward strand.
CACGCGCCTTGAGAGTAGGGCGCAGCGCCTTAATTCAAGTGGGGGCTGCTTGTGGTTATCAAGGACAGTATCGTACTAGTTTTGTTGCATCGGCTTTAATGTGGCATGGGGCTGTAATTATTGTCGCGACTCAAGCAGTACAGCAGCGTCTGTTACAAGTAGAAATTCCTAGACTACAAAAGTGGCTTAAGGTAAATAAACCCATAATAGTAGGCGATACTTTACCAGCCGGTGATTTCGGAGGAATACTGATTGTGTCTCCGAGTGCATGGTTGAAAGCACAGTTGAGTGAAACTAATGGTTTTCCTCCAGATATCCCCACGATTATTGACGGTGTAGACGATTTAGAAGATTGGATACGAGAACAGCTTACCATCAGTATTGAACCTCCGGATTGGGAACAGTTAATGCTGGCTTGTCCGAAACAAGCTGAAGAAATTCGTACTCATCGCGTACATTTAACGCGGGAGCTTTTTCAGCATCCTGCAAATCCCTACGAATGTTATCTAATATCGGAATTTGAAGAAGAAATTTTATGCCGCCTTTATTCAAGTTTAGATTTAAATAGTCTGCCGAATGCTTGGAAGAAGTTTTGGCAATTGTTCCACAATAGGCATGAAACTTTCTCTCCTGGGACATATAAACCTTCTATTCCTTTACTTTGGGCTACTATTAGTCGCCGTCAAGGTTTATTTTCTTTACGTTGTGCCCCAATTGAATTAGCAAAAATTCTCTCGCCGATTTGGCAGCGACAACCCGTGGTATTCATTGGTTCTGCAATAGATACGGATACTGAAGCTACATTGTTTCGCCAACGTTTGGGATTGGGCGATTTGACTTGCTTGAAATTCTCTTCGGATAATCAAACTCAAGCCATTCAACTTTACATACCCAACAAGTTACCCTTACCTAATACCCCAGAATTTAAACCCGTCTTCATTCATCAAGTTCGTACTCTGGTATGTTTGAGCGCAACATCACCAGGTTTAACCGTAATTTTGGTAGGAGATGTACCCCTAAAGTCTCAGTTAGGAGCAATTTTGGCTTCTGAATTTGGTTCGCGGGTACAAGTAGATAAAACTTGTTTGGATGAGAATGGTATTCTAATCTGCAGTTGGGAATTTTGGCGCGAACATCAAAGAGTTTTACCTTCTCCACAAATGTTAGTTATTGCCACTTTACCCCTACCATCTTTGGAACACCCTTTAGTTGCTGGTAGAGTTGCTTATTACAAAGGTTCTCATCAAGATTGGTTTCGTTTATATTTATTGCCTACAGCTTTAAATGAATTACAGCGGGCTGTAGCCCCAGCACGAGATTCAAGGGTTGTAGTCGCTTTACTCGATAGTCGAGTAATTCACCGCAGTTATGGCGCTCAAGTTCTCGCTGCCTTAAGCCCTCTTGCACGAATTAATTATTTAGATCCAAGTTTATTTTCTAGCGATAACGAAGAATCTTAATGATTATCATATAATTGGTGCCCTAGGGGCATACCAATTATCAATTGCCACAGGCTTTGGGGAGCGAAGGATCGATCTAATTACTCATCGTTCATTGACAATTGATAATTGATAAGCTTAATAAGCTAAATTTTCTAAAGTTTCCCTTAAATACCTCTGTACTTGTTCATCTAAACTCATTTGTTCGATTTGCGTGTTCTTTTGCACTCGCTCTAGCTGCCAGCGTTGAAAACCAGAACTGATTGCAATTGCCTGCTTCAAACTGTTCCAAATGTTGGTATCACCTTTTAAGTGACTACTGCTTTTGAGTGTGAAACTATTCATAGCTATTTAATCCTCCATTAAACTATTCTAATTGGTGCAATTTTTTTTTATTTATTTTTGTTTAATTACTTACGCTCCTTTCGTAGTTTAATATACTTATTTTATTGTCTGTTAGAGCCAAAATACATATTTGTATTTCAAGTATCTTTAAAGCTTTTTCCTGCGGTGTAAAGAAATTTGCTCAAAATAAAAATATCCTTAAATAAAAATATCCTTTTATTCAATACTTTTTTAAAGTAGTGGTTAAGTTACGTAAATTTCTGTTGCTGTTGTTACTAAAAAAAATATTTTTTTATAGAAAATTTACGGTCAAGGTGAATTTAGAATTTAGAATGAAGAATTTATAATTATAACCCCATCGATAAATCGAGGGGCCCTTCAACAATGACAAAAATGTTTGTTTTTCTCCATGGATAAATCCGGGGGCTTATATCCAGTTGATTTTTCGGTCATTAATTCAATTATTGTTAAATTGTACGTTTTTCAGTGTTAGTTTATCGAGTTAAACTTTCTTTTCTTTCCTCAGTACCCCACTAAACTCAAATTAATCGTATTTAATTTGAAATTTTGAAATAGCGATTACCTTTTATTCTCTCTAGGATACAAAATATGTAGAGAAAAAAGCTTTTGGCCTTCATCTCTACATATATAAAAGCTGATAATTTTGTAATGGCTTGAGATACTTTATTGGCTAAGGCAACGAGGGGATTTAAATACCTAAGCTGCCTAGCTCGACAATTATAATTTTGTTTTAGTTTAATCACTATCTTGCCATTGAAAGAGTGCGACGTTTAGTCACCATTTGATATCCTTCAATGATGTCGCCTTCTTCCCAATTATTAAATTTATCAACGCCGATACCACATTCATAACCAGAGTTGACTTCACGCACGTCTTCTTTCATCCGCTTGAGTGAATCAAGGGCACCCTCGAATATCACTTTATTGCCGCGATGTACTCGGATTTTGCAGTTACGGAGCAGCTTGCCAGATTGAATGTAGCAACCTGCAACAGAACCTTTTCCGACTGTGAAGATGGCACGTACTTCTGCTTGACCTAAAGGTTCTTCTACCAATTCTGGCTCTAATAGACCTTCTAATGCGCCTTGGATGTCTTCTAAGAGTTTGTAGATGATGTTGTATTCTCGTACATCTACACCGGCTTCGTCTGCTGCTTGTCTTGCACCACTGGCAAATGTGGTATTAAAGCCGATAATGACGGCACCACTAGCTGCTGCAAGGTCAATATCTGTTTCGGTAATCTCTCCGGGAGCAGATAATAACAAGCGAATATGTACTTCGTTTTGCGGAATTTGTTTGAGCGAACCCAAAATAGCTTCGAGAGAGCCCTGCACGTCTGCTTTTAAGATTAAGTTGAGTTCTTTCAACTCGCCTTCTTGTGCTTGTGCCGAAATACTTGTTAAAGTTACTCGTCCTCCCTGCATTAAGCGGGATTGACGTATTACCTCGGCTCTTTCGTTCGCCAGGGCGCGTGCTTCTTTTTCGTTCTCGAAGACTTCAAATTCATCCCCTGCTGCCGGTACGTCATTTAAGCCCAATACCTCTACCGCAAAGGAGGGACTCGCAATTTCTACGCGTGAGCCTCTGTCATCAACCATTGCCCTGACTTTTCCGAAGACAGAACCGGCTACGAGGATATCTCCTACGTGTAAAGTACCGTTCTGAATTAACAAGGTTGCAACCGCACCTTTTGCTTTATCCAAATGAGCTTCTATGACTGTTCCCTTAGCAGATCGATCTGGGTTTGCTTGAAGTTCTTCCAATTCTGAAACCAGCACAATCATTTCTAAGAGCGTGTCTAGGTTTTCTGCTTTAATGGCGCTGACGGGAACCATAATTGTCTCGCCACCCCATTCTTCTGCTGTTAAACCATACTGAATTAGTTCTTGCTTAACTCTATCTGGCTGTGCCGCTTCTTTGTCAATTTTGTTGATTGCGACAATAATCGGTACTCCCGCAGCTTGAGCGTGACTAATTGCTTCAATTGTCTGGGGACGAACGCCATCATCCGCAGCAACTACTAATATGGCAATATCTGTAACCCGCGCTCCCCTCGCCCGCATCGCGGTGAATGCTTCGTGACCTGGAGTATCTAAAAATACAATTTGGTGCTGCTTATTATCATGTTCTACTTCTACGTGGTAAGCACCGATATGCTGAGTAATACCTCCAGCTTCCCCAGAAGCCACTTTACTTTGACGAATAGAGTCGAGTAGGGTTGTTTTACCGTGATCTACGTGACCCATAATTGTTACTACAGGTGGACGACGATGGAGATGTTCCATGTCTTCAAAGTCCAACATCTCTGTAACTTTACGAGCTTCCGCTTCCGGTTCCGGAGTATCAACTAGTACTTCTAATTCCTCCGCGACCATGATCACTGTTGAGGTATCAAGACTTTGGGTAATACTTACTGCTATACCCTTCATGAACAAGATTTTGACAATTTCCGTATCGGGCATTGCCAAAGCATCTGCCAGTTCTTGCACGGTCATTGGACCGCTAACCGTTAGTATTTCCGGACGCTGGCGCTTGGGTTCTGTTTCTGTATTGCCACCGGTACCGCCGCGCCGACGATTTTGGTCGCGAGATCCAGACTTTCTGACTTTGCTAGGTGCGGCAGGAGCCGGTGTTGTAGCTGGCTTGGCACTTTTTGGTTTTGGAGGACGAACTATAGCATTGCTAATTGCCGTTTCCATGCTCGCAGCAGCTTCGTCTTCATCAAGCAGGTCTACATCAAAATCGTCTTCAACCATTGGCTTCAGACGCTTATTCTTAGCAACTTTAGCAACTTTGGCTGCTTCTTTTACTTCATCAATAGCCTCTTCTTGCTTAGAGCGCTTTTTCTGATTTCTAGGTAAACGAGGCGGTGTCGGACGCTTGAGTTCGACTACTTCCTCGACAATAATATCTTCATCTTTCTCGTCCTCGTCAGTTGAGGAGCTAGCTGCCGGTTTTGCTACTGGCCTCACTGGCGGCTTGAGTGGAGCCGAGACACTCGGAGGTGCACTCGAGTTTGAGCGCACTTGCTTCCTTGGACGTTGTACCTCATCCGAGCTACCAGCAGGTGATGCTTTTTTCGGCTTTTGCGGTTTTTCTATTTTGGAAGGTGCTGTGGTCGGACGTGCCGTTTTTGACACTGGTACGACGTTTGAATTTTCTGTTTTATCTCCTGTTGACTTATTCTTTTGCCGTTTTGATTGGTCGCGTTCGCGCTTGAGAATGGGTTTTTCGGTAACGCGATTATCCGAACCGGAGTTTGATTTTGCTGCCACAGTCGGTCTAGTTGGTGGGGCAGTCAGTTCGGGTTGGGTTGGTCTTTCCGGTTTAGATTTTGGTGAAACTAATTTTTCTTGTTTGCTCAAAGCAGTTTTATCTAATTCTGAGGAGGAGGTGGATGCTAATTTATCCGTATTTGCAACGGATAAAGAGTTCTTTGGTTTTTGAGGCTGATTTTGAGAGATGAGTGCAGTTGGTGAAGAAGGTTCCATTGACGAGACAGGAGGAGTTAAAGGTCGTAGAGGCGCAGGAGACAATTCCGCGCTCTCTTGGTTTTGAGAATTATTTAATGGTGGCTTTGGTTTGCTACGAATTTGCAATATTTGTGGTTTATTTGGTGCAGAAGAATGGTTAACAGAACCCCTATGGTTATTTGTACCATGCTCTTTGGTCAATGCTAAATTAGCTGTTATTTTTTCGGCTTGCGAACGAATACGTTCTGCATCTGATTCTGCGATCGTGCTGCTATGGCTTTTTACCGCAATATTGAGCTGGTCGCAAATTGCTAATAGCTCTTTGTTTTCCAAGTTCAGTTCCTTTGATAATTCGTAAATTCTTACTTTGCCGTTGTTCATCCACTCTTCCCCTATAATTTACAGTTTTAACGGATGGTTGCCAGCTTTTGCGACATCTCCATCCTTGGGTTACTGTGTAACGATTGCCATTTTCAATTTGAAAAGGGTTCTCCTTCTTAGGAAAGAGAGATGTTTTGCAAGGATTGCTGGCATCTCCACCAGGCAATAATAATTAACGCCGGACTGCGCCCAAGCGTTATCAATTGCCGATATTTAATTGTTTGTTTTCTTGATGTTGAATGTGGGTCTAACACATGAAGGCCTGTAATGACTAAGTTTTGCAACTGCTCATTATCATATAACATAACCATGTGTCAATACTCTTTTATAATTGTGGCACTAACCTTCTTTACTAAAAGATAATTTAATCAATGGCACTATCGGACATAGTCTTTGAGTGCTATTGTTCTAAAAATTACCCCCTGTCCCATAACTTTTTGACAAAGTTTATGACAGGTCATTACTTTGAGATAAGCGCTGCCACAATGTTGTATACAGTGATTCTGGCACTGATGCACGCAACGCTCGTCCCAGTCGATTTTTTTTATGAGCAACTTGTAGGCAACTCGGATTTGGACAGATATAGGCAGAACGCCCCATGCCCTCATATAATTGTACCTTTCCTGAAGGAAACACGCGGACAATCCGCCAAAAATCCTGTTTTAAACTCACTTTTCGACAACTAATACAACGCCTCCAATTCGGTTTCATTTTAACTGACTTTTAGATTTTAATTATTGTACTGATTGTTGCTATTAATAAATTGTTTGATTCTCAGACTCAAATTCTGACTCGGTTCGATCTAACGAAGTTTGATTCTCTTCTGAATTAACTTGTTGTTGACTTCCCAGTTCTAAGTTGTCAGATTGTAATTTTTGCACATCAAGTTCTTCAAGTTCTTCAAGTTCGTTTAATTCTTCTAATTCTTCTAATTCTTCTAGTTCTGCTGCGTGTTGTGCCCTTGCAGCGGCAAATTTTGTATCTTCTGCAACGAAATCGTACTTAACTTTGTCTTTGATATCTATTTTCCAGCCTGTAAGTCTAGCAGCTAAACGAACATTTTGCCCTTCTTTACCAATCGCTAAACTCAATTGATCTTCAGCTACAAGTACGTGAGTTTGTCTGGTTTCTGGATCCATAAGGCGAACATCATCGACTCGTGCTGGACTCAATGCATTGGCAATATATGTTGCTGGATCTGGAGACCAACGAATCACGTCAATTTTTTCGCCGCGTAATTCATTAACTACTACTTGAATTCGAGAACCCCGCGCCCCAATACAAGCACCAACTGGATCTACATCGCGATCTAAAGTATCTACAGCTATTTTTGTTCTTGGTCCCACATAAGAAGATGGAGGATTAGCTTCCCGTGCAACGGCAACAATTCTTACAACTTCATCCTCAATTTCCGGTACTTCGTTGGCAAAAAGATATACAACTAAACCAGCATCAGCTCTTGAAACCAGTAATTGCGGTCCTCTTTGTTGACCTCGCGATACTTTTTTAAGATACACTCTAAAAGTCGCACCAATACGGTAATTATCATTAGGTAGTTGTTCGCGTTTGGGTAATTCTGCTTCTACCTCTGGTTGACCAAAACCGCTGGTAACAGCCATAATCACTGATTGTCTTTCAAACCGTAGCACTCTTGCTTGCAATACTGTTGCTTCTAAATCTTGGAACTCTTCTTGAATTAATTGTCGCTGCTGGTCGCGCAGTTTTTGCGATAATACTTGCTTAGTTTGCATCGCCGCCATGCGACCAAATTCTTTTTTGTCAGGAGTTACATCCACAACTACTTCCTGCCCTACTAATTGCGCTGCATCATCACCCCTCAATTCTTCGACTTCTTTAATAACGTCGTTAAGAGCAATTTGATGGTCGGAGTTTGTAACTTCGTCAACTATAGTTTTCGTCGAAACAACGCGAAATCCTTCATCTTCGATATCTAGTTCTACTTCAAAATTTTCAAAGTAATCTTCATCAAACTGTCTGCGGTCTAAATTTTGCGCGCGACGGTAACGTTCGTAACCTTTAAGCAGGGCTTCTCTAATTGCCGATTGCACTGCGAGACGCGGCAAATTTCGCTCCCGACTTATACTTTCAATCAATTCTTTCAATCCAAGTAATTTAAGCATTGACATATATTGTTCTCCTTTAAAAAAATTTCTACCGGGAACACCGGAATTAGAGACGAAGTTGTGGTGTGTCTTGAAAAGTCGTACGTGGGGAATATCCCCAAGCTGTGATGGTTTGAGAACCAATATAACCATCAGATGCTCTTCGGAGTAGCAAAAAACCGCTTTTGTTCACCTAGACAAAAAGCAGTCTTGGTTAGATAGTCTCTCTCTACTTAATCCCGTTCTTCATCTAATTGCACGGTGATAATATTTGAACGAGGAATTTCGATGACACGACCCTTTTTATTTAAGTAAACGCTTTTTTCATCTCGACGAACCAGTTTACCATTCCACTCAGAACGTCCTTGATGTGGAGAAGAAGTGCAAACCTTAATGGGGAACCCTTTAAAAGAGATAAATTCCCGGTCGGTCTGCAATTGCTGGGAAATACCGGGACTAGAGACTTCCAATACATAAGCATCCTTAATCATTGATGCTGAATCCAAACTTTCTTCTAAATTACGGCTCATACGCTCGCAATCATTCAAACTAGTATCCTCTTTGGGATTACGGATGTCTACTCGCAGTACTGGTGGGTTTTGATTGGTATGAAAAACCACTTTCACGACCTCTAGTCCAAGGTCTTCTGCTACTGGTGTGGCTAAGTCAATGATTTGCGGAACTAAAGGATGAGTCATGTGGCTATAACAACAAAAAAAGTGGGCAACTACCCACTCCCTGCGATAAGGATATCTTCCAAGAAGTCTTGCAACGAACTTTATTGAAGTTCGTCCTTAATCTGAGTTTAGCGCATTTTTTCAAAATGCTTGCAGCAAAAAATGTACTATTACTTATTTCGAGTTGGTTGACACTCCCCGGGTGTTAAGACTGGGGAGTGTCAAGGTACGGCAGCAGCTTGCAAATACCAGGGAATCTCGAGGTAGATAAGAGGTTCCAATTCCCGCTTGCAATAATTCGAGAATACTCTTCCCTACTCAATGCAACTACATAAATGTCTTTCATTTCACAGGCTTCTCAATCGTCAGATTGGACAACCCAGCATATCATTCAAATACATTTATTAGGGGGTCTGCTTATTGTCACCATTATGGCATCATATTTGCGACCCTCTGTAACTTGTGACTAGCTTTTATCCTTATGAATATAAGGCTTATCTTTTGAGATTGTATCTGCTAACAAGGGAAGAGATGGTTTAGAATGTATATTTCTAGTTTGTTCGAGAATTTTTTCTATATCTTCTTCCGAAAGACGCTCAACGTAATTAAGCTTAACTTCTTCTAAGAAATCGATTAATAAGCTTTGTATTTCTGAGAGTACTTGTTTTTGTCGAATTTCGTCTGTCAAGGTTTTTGAGAAGCGTTTCACAAGTTGGCTTGAAAGTTTGGCGGAAATTGGGTCTTCTGTAGCTGATACTACAGCACTGTAGAGGTTGCTTGCTATTTGAGTTGCCAACTGTTCGCTTAGGTGCGAAGGCATTTGTCCAATTCCAGGTAAGTTTCGGAAATTCCGGTAAATTGGAGACAGCTCAAATGCGCTTTCGATATTGTGCTGTAGAAGAGCAATTATTTCTGGTTGGATTTTTGGCAGCACTTGGTAAAGAACTGTTTGTATGAAAATTCCTCCCAGGGCTTCTATTTCATCAATATTATTTATATCTATATAAGGTCGTACTGTTTGACTTTTTTGCAACCAACGAGTTAAGTCTCCTCGTTTAATTAAATTCTGAGTTTGATTTATCACTCGTAATACTACAATTTGTGTTATCTCTTCAGAAAAATTAGCTACAATCTCTTGTTGCATTTGCTGACGTACGCTTTGTAAATTTAATAACTCTGCTTTTTCTAGACGAAATAATATAGTTATTATTCGCAACCAACGCCAAGAAGGTAGTACTAAAAATATGTCGTACCAATGCCATAAAACAGCATTTACCCAGGTAAATCCAGGATGACGGCGTTTTATATAATAACTTCGAGCTAATAATTCTAGTGCAAATAAAATTACGAATGGTAAGTCAATTATCCAAAAATTATCTATAAATTCCCCATTTTCACCGATACTTCGATAGTAATTAGTAGCAATTAGTGGTTTAATTTTCTTGTTAAAAAACTTTAGTTCTCTATCTAAACTTTCTTGACCTTCTTTTAATAAATACTCTCGACTCCAGAAAATCCTAAAAGCACGTTTAGAAGATTCATTATCAAGGCGATCGCGCATGCGATTTTTGATTTTCTCTAATGTGCCGCTTTTATTAACTGCTGCAAATGGATTATTCTCGATCATTTCCAGGCTCAATTCGCGTAATTCTTCTAATTTTATTCCATAGATATCTGACTCTAAATCTTTTTCGCTAATTGGCTGCTCAAATGTTTCTAATTTTTTTAAATAATTTTCAGTTTCCCGATGAGGTTCAATTCCTTTAATTGGGTCATATATTTTTTGTATTTGAGGCAAATTTCGGAAGTAAAAATCACGCCATTCAATATAAGTAATGTTAAATAATACCAACCCTAAGTTTACCGTGGCGGTAAGTGCCATAAGTTTTTCAAACCAAAGTTTTCGTTTTTTAGTAAGTTTTCTATTTATCATGTATTTTTCAGTGGTATTACATATTTTTAATTCATACAGCGTATTTTATTTACTAATACTAATAAATTCTAGAATGTTTTTTACAAGGTAAATATTTTTTTTAAGTGTATTTTGTATCACCGATAATGTTGAGTTAATTCAAAATTATTCAACTATTTATATAAGTTTTTAATAGATATATCTATAGGAAGATGACACAATTGTTTCGACCTAGATATTTAAATTAGTTACAAAAAAAATATGTAAATCAAAAAATCATTAATAATGAAAAAAATATTGAAAAAAATACCTTAAATAAACTTAAAATGCAGCTGTACGGTTTTAATATACTGCCGAATTAAATGACTCGGAGTTTTAATTATGTGGTGTGGTTTTAGTAATAAGAGCATTAGTTTTGCAACGGCCTGTCTAATTGCAGGTGGGGTAACTGTTTCAAGTACAGTTTTAGCAGTTCGTCAGCGGAATTATACTCCGCGAGAATTTCGTTCTGTCTTGTACGGATTAGGATATAAAGTGGGAGTATCAGATGGACCCTTGACTGATGCTCAAACTAGAAAAGCAATCCGCGAATTTCAACGAGGTTACAAAATAGGAGTTGACGGTATAGCAGGATCGCAAACTCAAAATCTTGCTGCCGAAATTGTTAAAAATCTTAAGTACAATTTAAATTTGGTCGCGAAGCCTAATCCCAAGTTACCTCTCAATCAATTTTACGGACCAACAATCCAAGAAGTAGTTAAGGAATATCAAGCAGAATTACAGGTTGAACAAACTGGAATAGCTGACTTGGCTTTCCGGCAAGCGCTTAATCAACAAGCAAAGCAAAACCCTCAACAACCCGAACCTACGGCAACACCGGAACCAACACCAACAGCAACACCGGAACCAACACCATCACCAACAGCTACTCCTGAAGTAACGCCAACTCCCGTGATACCAGGATCTTCGCCAATACCTACGTTAACACCAACACCAACGCCATCACCAACAGTAACGCCAACACCAACACCATCACCAACAGCTACCCCTGAAGTAACACCAACTCCGGTAATACCAGAATCTACACCAACTCCGGTAATACCAGAATCTTCACCAACTCCTACAGAATCTCCTGAATCGGAAGATGAGGAAGCAATACCAACTCCTACTCCTCGATCGTCACCCTAGGTAATAAATAGCTTGCGGAGTTAGTACCATCAGAGTGATTTATTCTTCCCTCTCTTCCTTGTCTTGCTTTCCCTATGTATCTAACCGTTTGATTCCTCCATCGGTCTACCCTTGGGAACCGGAAGCAGTGGACGGCGGTCATCATAAGGCATGGGGATGTACTGCACCGAAGGTCTTCCTCCTTGTGGTTGCGGGTATAGTTCCATCAGGTCGTAGACGATTCGGGGCAGTCCGACTGTAACGGGCAGCCCCATTTCCGTGGCTTCTTCAACGGTTACTGGGTAATCGTGAGTCACTTGTCCCGTTGTCAAAGCTTCGATGATATTTTCAATATTTTCCGGGTTAACTTTTTGTTTGGGGATGCAATCTTGAAGTAAAGTCCTCACAAATCGCTGTACTTGGTTGATCGCTTTACGCGATAGGTCAGCCATAATTAAAGTTTGGTCGTCAATGTCACTAATTGGTTTATCTTCAACAACTTTGAGGATACTCGCTGCCGGAAGATTGCCAAGTTGGGGATCTACAGGCCCGAGAACTGCATTTTCATCCATAACAATTTCATCGGCTGCAAGGGCAAGCATTGTACCGCCACTCATGGCATAGTGAGGTACAAAAACAGTTACTTTGGCTTGATGGCGAATTAAAGCTCTAGCAATTTGTTCGGTTGCCAGAACCAAACCACCGGGAGTGTGTAAAACCAAATCAATAGGCACATCTGACGGAGTCAGGCGAATTGCCCGGAGAATTTTTTCTGAATCTTCGATGGTGATGTAACGCGAAATTGGTATGCCCAAAAAACTGATTGACTCTTGACGATGAATCAACAGAATTACCCTACTTTTACGTCTTTGCTGAAACTCATCGATACTGCTGAAGCGACGATATTCCATTTGACGGCGCTGCCAAATTGGTTGTAAAGAAGAAAGCAGCAGAAAAATCCAAAATAGATCGAAAATACCAAAGCTCATAAGAAAAATGAATGATTGAATTTGAAGACTTTACGTCATTCTTTCTCACAATTTTTCGTATATGGCAAGTCTATCGGAGGAGGTATTTATTCTTTCCCCCTGGGAAATCTTAATCGCATCTTAATCGTATCTTTATAACTACCGCTGATTGAAGTTTACCGCTTGGAACTCCTAACAACCAATCGCTAAAGCTACCTTCGCTATAGAAGACTACCTAATATCTCAGTAAAATCATGCTCCTGTGCTATTTATGCCTGAGAAAATTGAAAATTTATTTATTTAACCAGGAAGATACAAAGACTTTAAGAAAAAAATATACCGTTTGATTGATGATTTTTAATCAATCCACTCTAGTTTGTTAAATCTTACTTAAATGTCACAAAATTACCCAGAAATTCCGTAATATATTAAAATTTGTACACAAAATTAAGATTGTGTATTAACTAATTATTTTGATAAAAATTAATACTGCTTGATTCAGAAAAATTTCAATTTAGGCAATAAGACAATTGAATGAGAGATTTATTCAAGTTGAATCCGAAATACTTGAACTAGTCTTTGTAGAAATTGATATTGCTTAAAATAATTGTCTCAAGTTCGAGATTTTACACAAAGATAAAATATTTAAGCTTATGTTAAAAAATTTACAACTAAAACAAAAGTTTACAGTTTTACTAGTGGTAATTTTGATTATAGGCGTTAGTGTGAGTGGATTAGCTCTATCTTTGATACTTAGACAAAATGCTGAGCGCGAAGTTGCGAATACGGCTTTGATTTTGATGGAAACGATGAGTTCTGTTCGCAATTACACTAATACTCAAGTAAATCCGGAATTAACAGCTAAATTAGAGACAACTTTTTTACCCCAAAGCGTACCTGCTTATTCTGCTAGAGAGGTTTTTGAGAATCTGCGAAATAAAAGAGAATATAAAGACTTTTTTTATAAAGAAGCGACGCTAAACCCTACTAATCTTCGAGATAAAGCTGATGCTTCTGAAACCAAAATTATTGAGCGTTTCAGGAATCAAAATAAACTAGAAGAATTGAGCGGTTTTCGTTCGCTTCCTGGTGGAGATATTTTCTACATTGCTCGTCCTTTAGCTGTGACTGAAAAGAGCTGTTTGCAATGTCATAGTACAGTTGAAGCTGCACCACCAACTATGATACAGCGTTATGGTACCGCGAATGGATTTGGATGGAAGTTAAATGAAATAATCGGCGCTCAAGTTATTTCAGTTCCTGCGAATAGAGTGATTCAAAAAGCGAATAAATCATCTATTGTAATAATCGGTATTGTATTTATTGTTTTTATAACAGTCATTTTATTAGTCAATATATTCTTGAATACACAAGTCGTTCGTCCATTGAAACGGATTACCCGGGTAGCTGAAGAAGTTAGCACGGGACATATGGAAGTTGACTTTGACCAAGTATCCAATGATGAAATCGGTCATCTTGTCAGAGCATTTAAAAGAATGAAATTAAGTTTAGAGATGGCTATGACGAGACTGAAAAAAACTAATAATAAGTTTAGGAATACAAATTAAAAATTATAAATATCGTAGCAGTATGCCGTGTAAAATTTTAGCTTTAATTTTTGAATAACTGTTAATATTTTTGAAAATATCCCAATTTATAGTATTAAAATACTTAATTTATTGAACTATAAGAAAATATTTGCTTTGTAAACTCAATTGCCATTTGGGACTCAGGGATTTCTATTGCTAATAATTCTACAAATTCATGTGGTGTTAATTTAGGATTTTCTGCTAAAATATCTTCTACAATCAAATTTGCCATTGGTCCTATATAATAGGCTAACTGTTGATGACAATTTTTTATAAAAGAGGGGCTTAATAAGTTTAACTTTTGCCGATCGTAGCTGTGTTGCCGATTATCAATTGAGTCTACTAGTGTTTCTTCTACTTCGCTATAAAATGCCGGTATTGTATGATTTAACTGGGAATCGGGTACAACTAATGTTGGAGCTTCACAAAGACGGCGATCTCCGATTTGTTCTAATTGTGTTAGAACTTCTGTAGTTGCTTGATATCGCCTTTTTGGGGTATCTGCTAACATTTTATTGATTATAGATGCAAAAGCATCGCTGATATCAGTATAAACCCGCCAGTTCCAATCAAGTGAATATCTGTCCATCAAGTGTGATGGATTTTTACCAGTAAGCAACACTACAGCAGTTACTCCTAATGCGTAAATATCGCTGCTTGCAGAACACAAACCCAAACTAATTTGTTCGCGAGGAGCATATCCAACTTTTCCGACAAGGGACATATTACTAGCAAATTTTGTTTGATTTATTTTGCCATATTCGTTGAGTTTTGCTATTTGTTTACCCACGCCAAAATCAATCAGTACTGGTAAATTTTTGCCTTCAGGCAACATAATATTATCGGGAGAAATATCTCTGTGAATGACTTGATGTTGATGAACGTATTCTAAAACAGGTAATAGCTTTTTTAGCCAAAATATAACTTCATATTCTGAAAAAGTTTGCCTAAAATTTTGACGTTCTTGTAATAATTTTGAATAGGTTTTACCATTAACATATTCTTGTACTAAGAATAGCCGACCCTCTCCTTCAAAACAAGCTAAAAAGCGTGGTATTTGAGGATGTTCTAAATTATGAAGGATTTTTGCTTCTCTTTTGAACAAATCGCGACATTTTTCTATTCCATTACTACCAGTACCAAAGGGAGCGAATTCCTTGAGGACGCAAGGTTCGTTGAAGCGATGTGTATCATAAGCCAAGTAAGTCCGTCCAAGTCCTCCTTGTCCCAGCATCCTTTGAATTATATAACGACTATCAATTAAAGTCCCAGAAGCTATTTCTGGTTTTGTCAAAGAGGGCACAGACATTAACTTTTCACTCCTAAAAGTTATACCTATTAAATTATTAGGTTAAAATTTATTACAGTATGCAAACGGTTTCGAGATCGCACTAGTTTTCATAGATAATGAAATTTCTACGAAAAATAAATTTATAGCTTTTTATTGTAAAATTTACGCCTTTGTTCCCTAATTTATGGGGTAAAAGTTTTACCTGAGTGCCATAATGTTTAC
>JBCCSG010000098.1:0-21920 GCA_039200565.1 Cyanobacteria bacterium P01_D01_bin.50
GACGAGGATTCAAATAATGATAATTTAGTTTTTATTCGTCTTTAAAAGACGAGGCTTTATACCATGTTTCGGGCTTATTCTTCTTACTTTTTACTTCTTACTTTTTACTTCTTACTTAAGCCCGAAGGGCTTCGGTAAATGAGGTACAGTAATTGCGGTGCATCAATGGGTAAAATGAAAGCTTACTCTATAGACTTGCGGGAAAAAATAGTAAAGGCTTACGAGACGGGTAATACCTCGGTTAGAAAAGTAGCTTCTAATTTCGGTGTGACGAAGAGTTTTGTACAAAAACTACTTTTGATGAAGAAAAATAAAGGTCATTTAAAACCCAAAAAACAAGGTGGAGCAGTTAAAGGTGAATTAGAAGGATATTCGGCTCAACTAGCTGCAATGGTTGAAATTGACTTTTAACTTCCGCGCAGGGGTAATAGAGCGATCGCTAATATCAAAAGTTAAAGCCTCATATATGGCTTTGAGGTACTTGATTGAGATTACTACAGTAAAACACAATAATAGGAGACGAAATTGCGTCATTACCAGCGACAGCAACGTAATCGCCGAAATAAGAAGCTCTCAGAATATTTTTACATTACATAAAAAGTATCACAAATAACTTACACTTCGTTTTTTTACGCACGATAAGTATTAAATTTTTTTCAAAATCCAGCCTTTTATTTAAGTAAATACTGAGAAAATAAATGAATAAATGGGTTTTTTGTGAACAAAGGTTCGATTCTACGAGTTTACCGAAGTGTTTCTGGGAAAATCCTGCCTCGAAAGTCCAAATATTAGCTTTTCGCGCTTATTCAACCTGAAATTTGTAAAGAGTAGACAAAAAAAGATAGTTGCTATAGACACTGCTAAAATTACTGAAATATCATGTAGTTAATCGAATATAAATACTTCAGAGATAAGTAAATTTATTTAAAATCTCGGTGCAATTAAGGAAGAATTTTAAGTTATGTCCGATCAAAACAAAAAAGCTGTATCTGATATTATTACTTTAACTGGTGCATTCGTTAAACCTGAAACAGCACAAGCTACTGAGATTCCTTCAAATTCTTCGATCGAAACTACTCCTAAATTATCCACAACACAGCAACTATTAGATGCATCCAATAAAATCAAGGCTACTAAAAAAGTTTTTGATTTTGTCAAAGGAGATACTAAAAAAGCGATTAATAAAGCTCGAAATATCAGAAATGATGCTCTCAAAAAAGCCTATCAAGCTGAAGAAATACTAAAAGGAGCCAAAGAAGATTGGGAAACAAAAGTTATTATCGCAGCTAAAAAATTCAAAGAAGTTGAAAGCAAACCTGAAAAAAAATATCTGATCAAACAGACAGAACAAGCGATAATAGATGTAGAAAAAGCAAAGGAAAACTTTGAAAATAAAAGATACGAAGCTAATCAAAAAAAAATCAACTTTCAACAAAGCCAAGAGAAATTAGAAGTTATTATCCGAATACAAAAAAGCCGAATTAAAGCTGCAAAAATGGCTTGTAAACGAGCTCAGATGGAGATACCCTTTGATTGTGGTAATTCCAAGCAAAAAGATATTATCAAAGACTCTTCAAGGATCAAAAAAATTGCTTCACAAAACACCAAAAGTCTTTGCGGTGTGGAAAGAGTTTAAGTATTATTAAATGCAGTTAATTTCGAGTAAAATATAACGAAAAAGCAGAGAAATTCCCCTCCAAGTAGAGCTAGCCGGAACTTTTAAATTCGATATCAGTGCATAACCAAAGTCTAGCTCTTTTTTCACATCCAGAGCCTCTTCATTTTATTACAAAAGTTTAAGAACTTCTGATATTTTTATTGCGAATAATATAGAAATGTAACCGCTTCTTGACGACAGCGGAACACTACTGCATATAGAACAAGGCTTAATGCCCAATCCCCAACTTATTCAACTACTTCATTCACAGGGAAGCGATCGATTAATTGAATCGCACGTTGAGCGTTACGCTTAATGTCTTGTGGTAAATGAGGAACATGAGGTATTTGCGATAACAAATCTAAAGTACGGCGTAAAATTCGGACCACATCACCCTCGTCTAAAGTAGTATTTTCACATAGCTCTACCCAGTTCATTCCTAAAGCCCATTGTTCTACTAAGGTAATTAATTCAAATTCTAACCATACGGGTAAAGCCACACCATACCTGTATTGTAATTGATTTACCTTACGACGAATCGAGCGTAATGAAGCCAAAGCATCGGCAACTTCACCGCTAAGATCAAAGAATACTCTGCTATCGGGACGAGAAGTTTCTGTTACTAAAGCCGCAATTGCTGTAGCAAAATGATGTGGATCTAATTGATTAAGTTTACCGCTAGCAAGTACTAAACCTAACCATAGTTCGTTTTCTCCGCGAATTGCGGCTGCTATTTGTCCCAATTCAGTCGGTACTAAATTATCTAAACCTTCAAAGTATTGAAGAATCTCGATTAATGTTAGAAATTCTTCCCAGTGATGTTGAGATTGTTGTTCTACTTGGGATTGCAATTCTTCTATTTCAGCTTTTAATTCAACAGCGCGGGCTTGGCGTTTATATACGCTTGCAGCATTTCCCAATTTGTGGAGTGGGTTGCTTTCCATTTGTTCCTGTAAGCTTGTAACCCGCCGTAATTGCTCTACTACTTCCTCAGGCATGGATAAACTATCTATGGGTTGGGGAATTTGTGTGGCGATCGCATTTGTCAATTCATTCCCACCACAGGATTCCCCTGGCTTTAAGGACAATGTTGCTGGTGGTAGCAAATCGGGTGGTACCTCAATGCGGGGTAGTTGAGCGTACAAATCGATCACATCATGAATAGAAGTCACGTACCAACTATTATCACACCCTAAACATACTAAAAAAGGAGCTTCAGAACTCGGTGTTTTTCCGACTAAAACCGCCGTAACTGGTGCAGAAACTTCAACATTTTCACCTTTTAGACTCAGGAGCGTTCCCGAGACGGCGAAATTCAGCATCATGCCTAATTCTTCTTTCCTGACTTCTGCCGCTTGTTCTTGTAAAGTTGTCAGCAGTTTACGTTCTACTTTTAAGGTTTGACGCAACTTTTCATATTGCGCCACATCATCATCGCTAATACTAGCGATTTGTAAGTTAATTTCTCCTAATTGCTGCTTGACATCGGAAATTTGTTTATACTGCGGTTGTAAATGCAGATTAGCCAGATATTGCCCAAAACTGCGTTCTACTAATTCCTTAGCTTCTTCCAAGGTATGAGTTTGTAGCAAGTTTAAAACCATACCGTAACTAGGTGTAAACTGGCTTACCAGTGGATCTGGGTTTGACGTAGCTAAATATCCAGCTTCTTTTGCACCTTCAAAGGGGGTTTGCAGGGTGACCACGTGACCCATATCATCCATACCCCGACGACCAGCCCTTCCCGCCATTTGCAAGAATTCAGAAGGGTTTAATAAGCGATGTCCGCTATCGGTACGCTTGGAAAGGGTGGAAATGACTGTTGTTCTAGCGGGCATATTGATACCGGCTGCAAGAGTTTCCGTGGCAAATACAACTTTAATTAAACCTTGTTGAAATAATTCTTCAACTAAACCTTTCCAAGCGGGTAAAATTCCGGCATGATGGGCAGCAATTCCTCGGTAAAGTGGAGCGACATGTCCCGCACGTCCAGCTTCTGGATTGCGAGTGAGAAATTCATCAATTTGAGGTCGCAATCGTTGGGCTTCATCTCCATCTACCAACCATAAATCCCCGACTTCAGCCACAGCGCGATCGCAACCCCGACGGCTGAAAATAAAGTAAATTGCCGGTAGCATATCCCTTTGACGCAAATGCTCTAAGGTATAATTTATGCTGGGAGATTCTTGTCTGGCAATGTACTTACTTCTATCACCTCTCTTTTTTTTTCTTTTTACTAAGCGAGGGTTTAATTGAGTTTTACTTTGATTAAGTAGGGGAAACAACCCCTTACTATTGCCAAAATGAAATTCTAAAGGAATCGGACGATAATCGGAATAAATTAAATCCGTAGGGCCATGAACTTGATTTAACCAATCAGTAAGCTGATCGCTATTAGCAACCGTTGCCGAAAGAGCTACAAGTTGAATTGATTCGGGACAATAAATAATAGATTCTTCCCAAACCGTGCCTCGTTGGCGATCATTCATATAGTGGCATTCATCTAACACCACCGCTTCTACATCTATTAAAGAAGTACCAACTTGTCCAATAGGTGTACCGTAGAGCATATTACGGAAAATTTCCGTCGTCATCACCAAAATTGGAGCATCTCGGTTGATAGAGGCATCTCCAGTTAATAGTCCCACCGAATCAAAACCAAATTCGGAACGAAAATCGCGTAATTTTTGATTAGACAGTGCTTTGAGGGGAGTAGTATAAAATACTCGTTTACCTCGGGCTAAAGCGCGATAGATCGCGTATTGTCCCACTAAGGTTTTACCGGAACCGGTGGGAGCACAGACTACAACAGAACGTCCAGCATTCAGAGAAGCTATCGCATCGTTTTGGAATTGATCCAGTTCAAAAGGAAAAACAGAACTTGGATCGACATCTGGAGTTAGGGCAGGATAATTCACTCAATTAAAATTGCATTCAAACTGATTTTCAATTCAATTATTTCAATCACATTTAGCAGGATTCAAACAAAATCACCCTTGCATAAATAAATTAAACCCCTTTACACGAGTTACTCGTATTATACTTAACCACTTTAATTTTGATTCAATTTCTCGACATTTTGTAAAGAATGAGGTTACCCGGAGGATGGCAGAGGTTAGGAGCTCTGTATAAAGATATGCTCCTCTCCAGACTACGCTCTTAGGCTTTGTTAATATAGCTCCTAAGGCTGGGGCTGAGGACTATTAAGTGCAGCCTCCGCCCGGAATGTTTATCAACTTCCTAATTCTTGAGAACGTTTAGTGGCGGCTTTGACTGCTTCGATCAATGCAGAACGAAATCCAGCCCGTTCTAATTGAGTAATTCCGGCGATCGTAGTACCTCCGGGACTTGTAACTCTATCTTTTAATACTGCTGGGTGCATTTTGCTTTCTTCTAACAATTGTGCGGTTCCCAATACAGTTTGTAGTGCGAGTGCGCTGGCAATTGTTCTTGGTAAACCTGATGCGACTCCACCGTCGGCTAGGGCTTCTATCATTAAAGCGACGTAAGCCGGACCACTACCAGAAAGCCCGGTAACTGCATCCATTAAATGTTCGGGTACTTCTACGACTTCTCCAATGGCTCCAAGTAATTGCTTTGCTACTTCTTTATGTTTCGGTTTGGTGTAAGCACCGTAACAAATTGCAGTCATTCCCGCACCTACTGTCGCTGGGGTGTTTGGCATTGCTCTAACTACTGGTAAACCGGGAAAAGCTGCTTCAATTTGATTTAATTGTACTCCTGCCAATATAGAAATTACTAATGGTTTATTTCCATTATTGATTACCCCTCCTAATTCTTGGGCAATCGCACTGAAAATCTGAGGTTTTATTGCTAAAAATACTACTTCTTCGGCGCTCGAAAAGGCTATACTACCATCAGCGATCGCCAAAATATTATATTCTTGCTCTAAATAAGCTCGGCGTTCTGGAAGTGGTTCGCTGACAATAACTTCTGATGGTTGATATATTCCACAACTGATAAGGCGGGATAATAATGCTTCGCCCATTACCCCGCCACCTATTAAGCCAAATTTTTGATGTTTTGTCATTGCCCACAAAGGTCATTGGTCAAAAGTCATTGGTCATCAGGCAGAAAACAAGCAAACTAATGACTAATGACTAATGACTAGTTTATCTTTATTGTGCCATGCGGTTCGGTTCGTTTCCCCAAACTTGATTATTTGGATTGGGGCGGGGACGTGCTGGTGGTTGAGGAACTTCATGAAGTACTCCACCCGTGGTGCTAACTTGTACGCAACTAGGCGTGAACAGAAAGATGCTTTCGCCAATGCGCTCTTGATGTCCATCAAGGGCGTAAGTACCTCCTGCAACAAAATCTACAGCACGCTGAGCTTGGTCTGGGTCCATAATTGTCAAGTTTAATACCACTGACTTACGTTCTCGCAGAGCTTGAATTGCTTGAGGCATTTCTTCAAAGGTACGTGGTTCAAGCACCAATACTTCTGAAATACCGTTTAAAACCCCTGGCATACCAATAACATTATTCATCGCCTTTGCTGAGGAAGAGCTTGCTACATCGCTTTCCATTGTAGGCACCCCTTCGCGCCAACGTCGATTAACTACAGTACTTTCTGGTTGAGGAGGTACTGTTTGATTTTGCTCTTGATACAAATTCTCATAACCCTCTGCATCTGCTTCTTCTTCGTAATATTCGTATTCTACTGGTTCATTTAACCCAACAAAGTCTCTCAATCGTGTAAATAGATTCATTGTTACGCTCCTGGTGCCAATCATCTTTATTGAGAAGGTAAAAATTGTTTTTGTCAACTTTTACCGCTACAAATAAATAATCACTGTTACATTTTTGTCTATTTTTGTAACATATATTACGGGTCTTTATACTGTACTAACGTTATGATAACGCTTACATCTTAACCACGCACAACGATGAGTAAAGATTATATCCTAGTAGTTTCACAATGAAAAGTTGTTTTCACTTTTTATTTTATTTTTAGTTGGTTTTGTAAAAACCATATCTTTAGTCGCTTTTTAAACCAGGACCTTAAAAAAATATTCTGTATCAAAGGGTAATGCTTGTCATCAAACTTACGGATGAATATTTACCTTTAGAATAGGCGTTCGCCAGTTTTTAACCTTCACCTGGCGAATCGCGGTTTCTCTATCAAAAGGTTGGTTTATTGTTAAGGGGCAGAATTTTCTTCTCTCAGCTTAAAAGCAAGTATTTTCAAGGGTTTTTAGCTTATTCTGCCACAAATATATTCCTTACAGATCGCGTTTCCCAAACAGAATCGTTCCCAAACGTATCATGGTTGCACCAGATTCCACTGCTAGTTGATAATCTCCTGACATTCCCATTGATAGCTGCTTTATTTTGATATTTGACAATTTATAGTTATCAATTTCTTCAGCTAACTCTCTTGTCTTATTGAATACACTTAGAGTTTTTAAACTATCCAATCCTAGTGGTGGAATTGTCATCAAACCTTCAATTTGTAAATTTTTACATTGGTTAAGTTCCACTAAATCCTCTAGGAGTTGGGGTGTTGTCCAACCAGATTTGTCTGGATCGGGGAGAATTTTGACTTGCAAGCAAACTTTGGGATTTGTTAGCCCCTCTTGTGCTAAAAGGTTCAAGCGTTGTGCTAATTTCAGGCTATCTACGGAATGAAACCATTGAAAATATGAAAGAGCTTTTTTAGCTTTATTGCTTTGTAGATGTCCAATAAAATGCCAGGTAATATCCGATAAGTCTTTCAAATCCTCAATTTTGCTAACAGCTTCTTGAATCCGGCTTTCGCCAAAATCTCGGATACCAGCAGCATACGCTTCGCGTATTGCAGCAACCGAAACTTTCTTACTCACAGCAATCAACTTTACAGTAGATGGTAGTGAGTCTTGAACCTTTAAGATACGCTCGCGAATCGAACTATTCATTGGAATGTGCGTTGAAAAATACTAGTCAGTTGATCGTACTCAATAGATTGTCCGCTACGACGCAAGGTACGCAAACGATTTTCCAACATCATTCTTGCCTCGGTACGCCCTACTGGTTGGAACTTAATGCCTTTTTCATCATTCGCCACAAGAAAGAATAGGCGTTGAGCATACAATGTAGTAAACAGTTCTTGGCTTTGATCTACCATACAGATTCTGTAAAGTAATCCCCAAGTTGGATGATTCAAGTAAGTTTCCGAGTTTTCTGAATTCATTTAGTAGTCAAGGTACGAGTACATATATCTTTTCGCGGCTAAAAACAAAAAGTCAGACTTTCTCTGTTAAGATATCGCCAAAAGATTTGTTTAAATTACGAAACATGAGGACGATCGCGGTATTTATTTGCACATTAATCAATCTCTGTGCTCTATTGCTAAATTAATAGTTGCGACTTCCTTTTCATAAGAAAAAAGCCTTGATTATACCAATGCTGCCATAATTCCTGACACTTTTCTCTACAAAAAAATTAACAATACATTGTATCAATAGCCGATATAATGTTGCACCACTGTAGAGTATTTAGCCAAATGCCTGATAAGCTGATGCAGAACTCAGTTGCTATTGTGGGTAAAAAGAATAAATTGGCAGCTTTAAAATATAGCAACAGAAGCATTTTTATTGTTTCGGTGTCCAAATATTAAGCATAAAGGATTAACAATCAGAAATCTCATACTGAATGAAGTTTGCAAAAAGCTGTATAGATAGTCGAGTGTTACATAAAGTTTTAAATGAATATCAAGTAGATATCATAAGAAACTGTTCTCTTGAAAAATGTCTCCCATAAGAAAAAAATTAGGGGTGACGGCATCTACTTAAGATAAAGCTGTCCGAAAAAATGCAATCAATTGCTTCAGACTCGTTAGAATGCCGATGAAAGCACTTGTGCTTTTTGCAGAGATTCAGAACATTCTTTCTTGAGAACGCTATCTGCGACTATTCCTACTCCGATTTCCAAACAGTATTAAAAGTTGGGTAATGTAGATTTACTCTGGGTGATTGATGATTAGTCTCTTCTATTGAGCTAAACAAATGGCATGGTTTGATACTCTAGGTCACAAGAGGGTTGAGAGATTTCTTGGTAATTTACGCCATTAATAAACTGCGAATTGAGATATTCAAACCTAGATTACACTGCCAGTCTAAATAACCCTTGGATCCTAGAACAAATTATGGGGTTATGTCAATACCATTAGACCCCTCTAAAGAAAGCTTTCACGAATACCAGGGTTGAAGTTCAGTAGTCACCAATTATCAATTACTTTCTTCCCAATACAGTCGTAACAATCACGCTTATCTGTCAAATATCAATTGATTTTATTTCCAATGGTGAACCTCATTCCCCAAAATAAAATTAAAACTAACACTGCCAGCCAATCAAAAGTTTTCAAATGTAGATCGTGCCATTTTACTAGGTGTTTATTGGGACTAGTAAAACCCCGCACCATAATACCATTAGCTATTTGATCTGCTCGCAAAAGTAAATTTTTTAACAATCGCTCTGCAATCATCATCCAAACTTTTATTGCTCCTTTTAATCCCAACTTTTTCCAATTAATTGCCCTAGTCATAATTGAGCGAAGTAAGTTTTGAATTTCTTCTAAAACAAGAGGAATAAAGCGCAAAGATAAAGTTAAAGTCAAGGCAATTTCGGTTACTGGTACTTTCAATCGCCTTAAGGGTTGCATTAAGCTTTCTATTCCGGTTGTAATTTCTTCTGGTGCAGTTGTTAATAAATATAAATTAGTACTGTATAAAACCGTAAAGAAAATAGTGCTTAAACGTACTGCTAAATCAAAAGAATGTCGCGTTACTTTTACAGGTCCTTGAGCAATCAAAACATAATTATATTCTTGGGGATTAAAGATTGATACAATCGAATTATCGGCATTATTTTGACTCGATATTCTATTGACAATTTGCTGATTTTCGGGTAGCCGCGATTGATAACTAATTCCCATTCCATCAGGACTTAGAGAGGCAATAATTAAAATAAGAAGGCAAACTGACAGCAAATAACCCATTTGTTGTCGCCATACTCTTTGAGGAATTCCAGAAATTAATGTAACCGAAATTAGCAATAAAACTAGTATTACACGCCACCAAGTACTTGCAAAAATGTAAGTGGTGAGAAAGCTCATTAACCATATAAATTTAACTCGTGGATCGAGTTTGTGTAGCCAAGTTATGGGTTGTTCTAAATAAAGTCCCAGGGGTAGAGAACGTAGTAAATCCATTTAAGAGTTAGGAGTTAGGAGTTAGGAGTTAGGAGTTAGGAGTTAGGAGTTAGGAATTAATTTTAACCTTTTACACCTTAGTCGCTCTGTTGACGGTAGCATTATCCATATCGCGAACTTTCTTACTTCGCCAAAGAAGACGAATAGGAGTTCCTCTAAAGCCTAATTGTTCTCGAAATTGACGCTCAATGTAGCGACGATAATTGTCATTGAAACGTTTCGCTTCATTGACAAACAAAGCAATAGTAGGGGGTTGGGTACTAACTTGAGTGCCGTAATAAATTCTTCCTTGTTTACCACTACGACTTGCGGGTGGTGAATGCCAGCGGAGGGCTTCTTCTAAAACTTCATTAATTACTGAAGTGCTTACTCTACGTCTGTGTTGTTCTATAGCTTGGTTGACTAAATCTAATATTTTAATTACACGTTGTCCTGTTAAAGCGCTAACAAAAATTGTTTCTGACCATTCAGAAAAGTGCATTCTACCTGATAGGTATTTTTCGTACTCGTAAATTGTATAGGAATTTTTTTCGATAGCATCCCATTTATTGATAACCGTTATGCAAGCCTTACCTTCATCAATGATTCTTCCGGCTAATTTTTGATCTTGCTCGGTGATACCATCAAGGGCATCTACTACAAATAAAACCACATCAGAACGACGAATTGCTTTAAAAGCACGGTTTATACTAAAAAATTCTGTACCGTAATTAATGTTTTTCTTTTTTCTAATGCCCGCTGTATCTATCAAACGATAAGCTTGACCATCTTTTTCAATAAAGGTATCGATTGCATCGCGAGTAGTACCAGAAATTGGACTCACAATTGCTCTTTCTGAGCCGACAAAAGAATTCAATAAACTAGATTTTCCGACATTTGGTCGTCCGATAATTGCAATTTTAATCTCGCTATTATCTGCAATCTCAGATGCTGCGGGAAGATGATTAACTAATTCATCTAATAATTCTCCCGTACCATTACCGTGAATTCCAGACATCGGATAAGGTTCCCCCAATCCTAATTGCCAAAAATCGGCGGCTTGAAGTAATCCTTGTTCTGGAGATTCACATTTATTCACGGCGAGTAATACAGGTATCGACTGATGCCGCAACCATTCCGCAATTTCTTCATCTGCAGGTGTCGCACCAGTTTGTCCATCTACTACAAAAATTGCTGCGCTGGCTTCACCCAAGGCTATCATTGCTTGTTGACGAATGAACGGTAAAAATTCCGTATCGTCGTTGAAGATCAAACCACCCGTATCTACTACTAAAAATTCGCGATCGCGCCAAAATGCACTCAAGTAAGTCCGATCTCGAGTGACTCCGGGTTCGTCGTGAACAATAGCCGATTGTTGTTTTGCTAAACGATTAACTAGAGTTGATTTCCCCACGTTGGGGCGACCAATAATAGCTACTATAGGAAGACTCATAACTAGATGCTCCTAAAGTTCCAAACTCTTATTGTAACTACTATCAGTGAAACTATTCAAAATTAAAACTTTGTGTTGAACTCAACTTCTGCCTCATATCAATTCCGGTTGCACCCGAATAATAAAAATATTATCTCAAAAAACTCTGCTTACCTCTGTCTTGAAAAGTTGCTCATGGGGGAGACCACGCCACTTGCTACAACGGAGGGGACCTCCGTGCACGCCGCAGTGGCTCCCCAAGACCGCACTTTATGTCCTGACGGACACGCTGCGCTAACGCTGCGCTTACCTCCGCGCCACTTTGCGTTTCAAAAATATATAATTCCGATTCCAACGGATTTGATATCAGCTAAAGTTTTACTAGCTGGGTAGAGATCTTTTAGATTTAATTTTACTTTTTCAAAATCCGCGAAATCATCTGATTTGCCTGGGAAGCATACCCACCACCAAACAAATTAAAATGATTTAAAATATGATATAGATTATACAAAATTTTTCGTTGTTCGTACCCATCAGCTAAGGGAAATACTTCGTTATAACCTTCATAAAAAGCCTTAGAAAAACCACCAAAAACTTCCGTCATAGCAATATCAACTTCCCGATCGCCATAATAAGTTGCGGGGTCAAAAATTACAGGTTCTCCTGATTCCAAAAAACCAGCATTACCTCCCCATAAATCCCCATGTACCAAAGATGGTTCCACTTCATGAGCAGCTAATAACTCCGGAATAACACTCAACAATTCATCAGCTTGAGGAAAATTTCCACCCCGACGCTTCCCTAATTGAAATTGATATCCCAAGCGATGGTTAGTAAAAAACTCTACCCAATCTTCAGTCCAAGTATTAATTTGGGGAGTAGAACCAATAGTATTATTTATATCCCAACCAAACTTCTTAACAAGGGATTTCTTATGCATTGCAGCCAATTTTTTCCCCATCTCTTTAGAGGATTTACTATTGCCTCCACCCATTTCCAACCATTCCAAAACGATATAGCAGGAATTATCTACAGTACCAAAACAAATTGGTTTAGGAACGCGGATAGTAGCCGTATCGTACATTTGTTGTAAACCTAAGGCTTCCGCTTCAAACATTTGTACCTGAGAAGCTTGATTTAACTTAATAAAATAAGTGCGTACACCATCAGTCAGAGAATAACCTTGATTGATGCATCCACCGCTAATACTTCGCCGTTTCTGGGTTTTAAATTTTTCACCTGTAGCCAGGGCTATTTGAGCCTCAATTTCAGTCCACATCATTTTAATCAGTTAGGAGTTAGGAGTTAATAATTAAGAGTTATGGGTTATGAGTTAGAAGTTTATAAAAATATAATCTGCTCGACTCATTTGAGTTTTTAACTGTTTTTGGTATAATTGACTAATGATATGATATTAATTGGTAGGTCTTGTTGCGAATAAACAGCCTACTTTTTTTTATCATAAAATGCTACATGTTTTACACCTAAAAGCAGGCGAGAAAATGGTGTTTAAAGCTGTATTTTCCCTCCTTCAGCGGTACAAGATATGAAATAGTAATCTTGAACCGAATGCCTCGAAGAGAGTTAATCCTAAATTCCTTGCGGTTTCATCACCACAACACCATAAGCATCGGTAGAAAGATACTGCTTTGCAGCTTGCATTAAAGTATCTGCATCTTGTGCTTGGATATGATAGGGAAAATCAAAAGCTGGTTCTAAATCACCTACCAAGGTTTGATAATAACCGTATAAATTAGCTCGATCGCTTGGCCTTTCATTTGCAAAAATAAATCTGTTAGCTACACGTTTGCGAACTCGATTTATTTCTGATTCTTCTATTTCTATTTGGATGCTGCGAATATGTTGAACTATTGCTTCTTCCACAATAGCTAAATTTTCTGCTGCACAATGAACTGCGATATAAAAAGTTCCTTGTAGCTTGTTAGTCATATTGTTTACAGATATATGATTAACCAGCTCTCTTTCCTCTCGTAAATCGCGCCATAATCTAGATACGCGTCCATGTCCTAAAATAGCTGAAAGTACATCTAGTGAATAAGTTTGATTCAGATGTATTAACCCTGGTACACGCCACAGCATTATTAATCTTGCTTGTTGAAGGCTTTCGTCAACACATTCGGTACGAACAATTTCTGTAAATGCTGGTTCTACTTTGTGAGAAGCTATATGTTGGTTTTCTATATTAGTTATATTTTGCGTTTCAAGATTAGCAAAACTAGACGCGATAATTTCAATTAATTCTTCTTCCGGTAAATTACCTACAGCAACAGCAGTAATTGATTTTGGTTGATATTGTTGAGCGTGAAAAGAACGCATTTGCTGCACTTGGAGTTGAGAAATAACCGCTTCTGGCCCCAATACCGGACGACGATATGGTAACTTTTTAAAAGCAGTTTCCATAACATGCACAAAAGTACGATGTTGGGGATTATCTTGACTGCGTCTAATTTCTTCTAATACCACCAACCGTTCCCTTTCAAAAGCATCCTCGGGAATACAAGCATTCATGACTACATCAATTTGCAAAGGTGCAAGTTTCGCAAAATCTTGAGGAGCAGCAGTTACATAATAATGAGTATAATCTTGGCTAGTAGCAGCGTTTGTAACGGCACCATGCTCTTCAATTATACGTTCAAATTCTCCGTTTGCTAATCGTTCAGTTCCTTTAAAAATCATATGTTCCAAAAAGTGAGCCATGCCGTTGATAGCATCACTTTCTTTTGCTGAACCCACATTAACCCATAAATTCAGGTTAACTGCTTCGACTGACATTTGCTCTGCTACTATCGTCAAACCATTGGGTAAGTGTCGTAGCTTGGGGGCATTTAAACGAGGAAACTTTAGCAGAGTTGAGGACATTTGTAGTTATGAATGAGGGCATCTTACTTCTTTATCATAACTAGGACTTATTTAAATTAGGAATGGCCGCAATTGTCACAATACTCGGGTGGTGTGTGATGCTACAAGCGGCATTCTTACCTTAAAAATTCGTCAAATTGTCACAGGGTTCCCGTCACAGTACTCTACAAGAAAATATACCAGTTGCTGCCATTCCTATAAATAACTTAAATTACTACTTTACTAAAAGAATTTACGGATTTATTTTGACCTAATCGAATTGATTATAGCAAGTGTGCAGTAGCTATCGGAATCCGGTTTGATTAATATTCGCGCAGCGTGGCGAAGCCATAATTATTTTGGAGGTAGAAAATAGGTAATAGTAAAAAAAATGTCACATAGATCAAAAAATTAATTAGGATTCCTATATCAAGGTTTGATATAAGGTCAATTTTATTCAAAGTTACTAAATAATAAAATCTTACTTTTATCAATAAATCTTTTATTTTAGATTGATTGATAATATTCTGTTCTGATTATCGTTAATTGCCTCAAATAGCACATTTATAAATATTTTTAACCTAATAAGTAAGTCGGCACAAATAAACCAAGCTACATTACAGCTTGGGTAAATTACCCTCAAAGCCTTATTCCTATTGCCTATTGCCTATTGCCTATTGCCTATTGCCTATTGCCTTATCCCAATTACTATTTTCAATGCCAACCTACTTAGTAAGGCTTATGGTATCACGGAAAAATCCGTTAATTATAAAAATATCGTAAATTATGTTCCATGAAAAACTGTTTTTTTAAAATTCGATAAATAATTTTTATCAGCTTAAATATATTTCGGTAAAAATTTATTTAAATACTTTGTGAAAATCATTAAATATTCATAATTTATATTTTATACTAATTTTTAAATTCTAAAAAAAAGATTTTAGATAATATCTCTTCTCTGGAATTTTGTTTGTGTTAAGGGTAGCTATCACCATAACTTAATTAATAAGCAAAAATCTCATGAAATTTTTACCTATTCTTGCCACTCTTACAAGTTTATCGATAGCAACTCCAGCAACTGCTCAGTTAATACCATCCACTCCTAAAATACAAAATCCTAATCTTCCTATCGTACGTCTGATTAAAAATGGAACTCAGTTAAGAATTTATCATGGAAAAATAATTCAAACTATTAAAGCTAATCGTTTAAAAATCCGAGTATTAGATTCATTAACTTGTGATGGAACACCAGTTAAACGCCAAACTTTATCCGGTAAAAGATTTTTCCCTCAAGCAGTTAAGTTAGATAAAAAAACTGGTAACTTAGCTGTTGGAGTACTACTACAAAATTGCTTAGATAGAAATATAAGTGCAGTATTTATCCTTCAACCAGAGCCAAATTGGACTAATTATATTATTCATCGAGTATCTATCCCTGGAAAAAGATTAATTAATGATAGATTCTCTACCTATCCCCTCCGAAGAATTAAAACAATCGGATTTATTGACGGTAATCTACTTATCAAACAGGCAGATGCGACTAATTCCGAATCTCTGCTAGTCTATACTTCATCAGATAAGCCTGTTGGCAATTACGCTGGTTGTGTTGTAACGCAACAAAATTATAGCGATCGCATTTGTCCGTTTTTTGATTGATTTTTACACTTTGAATCAAGTTAATGGTATTTTTATTTCAGTTAAAAATTATTTTGAGAGAGCATCTTAAATTTGTAATATTATTGCTGCTCTTCAGTCAACATCCTATCTTCTAAATTTAGATGTGTTTGCCCTGCGAATCTTAGAGCCTAATCTAATGGCTGCCCTAGTTCTAATTCCTGGATATTTACTGTTTTGCAGCGCCTGAATATAAGGTTGAGCAGATAAAAGTGGATCTGAAGATGGCCCCCCCGATACAGCAGCCCAGCTCTTACCCATTAATATTAGTGTTAGGGAGAGAAATAAATACGAAACTTTAATTACAGTAAACAGTTTTAAAGGTAAGAATTTAGTCATTAATTAAAGTTCACTTTCGTAGATACAGCAGTTTACGAGTTGCAGACAGTACGATAATTTATTCTAAAAATCTTGTGGTACGAGCATCCCAAGCCCCATCAGAATGTAATTCACCAGTATAAAATCCGCTATATAATCGCTTCTTGTCTGGTTATTTTATCAGTAGATTCACTTTATAATTATTTCTTTCCGTATAATTAATTGGTCAACTACCCTATTTATTTGCAAAAAAGTTCGCTATCCCAACCCATCTTTTTGAATCACGCAAAAACCTAAAAGCTGTAAAATAATAAATAGATATATTAAGAAAGATTAAGTAATTATAAATGTTAAATGGCAAGGGTAAATCCCGTGTAGTCGTTGTCGGTGCTGGAATTGGGGGACTTACCGCTGGCGCTTTGTTAGCACGGAGAGGTTACGAAGTATTAATTTTAGATCAAGCAATTGTACCGGGAGGTTGTGCTTCTACTTTCAAGCGTAAGGGTTTTACTTTTGATGTCGGTGCCACTCAAGTAGCGGGTTTGGAACCTGGAGGAATTCACCACCGTATTTTCTCTGAGTTAGAAATTGACTTACCCAAAGCTACCCCTTGCGATCCTGCTTGTGCGGTATACTTACCAGGAGAAACTACTCCTGTTAACGTTTGGCGTAACCCGGAAAAATGGCAAGAGGAACGTTTACGGCAGTTTCCTGGTAGCGAACCTTTTTGGAATCTACTGTCAACTTTATTCAAAGCAAGTTGGAAATTTCAAGCACGCGACCCCGTATTACCACCCCGTAATTGGTGGGATTTGCTACAGTTAACTACGGCAGTACGTTTGGATACTTTAGTTACAGTTCCCTATACTTTATCTACTGTCGGTGATGCTTTACGTTTTACCGGACAAGGAAATAATAGCCGTTTGAGAACGTTTTTAGATTTGCAATTAAAGCTGTATTCTCAGGTGAATGCGGAGGAGACAGCGCTACTTTATGCCGCAACTGCCTTGAGCGTATCCCAAGAGCCACAAGGATTGTATCATCTTGAAGGAAGTATGCAGGTATTGAGCGATCGCCTTGTGGAATCTTTGGAAAGGGATGGCGGTAAGTTGTTAATGCGTCATACGGTAGAACATATTAAGGTAGAAAATAATCAAGTTCGCACAGTTGTGATTCGCAACCAAAAAACTGGAGAATCCTGGACTGAATCAGCAGACCACGTAGTTGCAAATGTCACTGCTCAAAATCTGATGCAGTTGCTGGGAGAAAAAGCTCCTAGAGGTTACAAAAAGCGAGTTGAAAAATTACCTTCCCCATCTGGCGCATTTGTCATTTATTTAGGGGTTGATGAAAGCGCAATTCCCCCGGAATGTCCGCCACATCTACAATTTTTGTACGATGTAAATGGTCCAATTGGTGAAAATAATTCCCTATTTGTTTCTGTAAGTCGTCCTTCGGATGGTCGTGCACCTGCGGGAAAAGCAACGATTATTGCTTCTTCTTTTGTAGATGTAGATAAATGGTTCGTTCAGGAAAATTACGAAGAATTGAAGAAACAGTTTACACAAGAAGCTATATCTCACCTTGGTAAATATTTCTATTTAAAACCAGAAACCATCATTCATGTAGAAGCAGCAACACCACGCACTTTTTATAATTACACTGCCAGAGATAAAGGTATTGTTGGTGGTATAGGGCAAAGAATACCAACTTTCGGTCCTTTTGGTTTTGCAAACCGTACGCCGATAACTAATTTGTGGTTAGTAGGGGATTCTACTCATCCTGGTGAAGGTACTGCGGGGGTAAGTTATTCGGCTTTGACGGTGGTAAGACAAATTGACAGTTAAGTAGGTTGGTACAGAAAATTATCGTTGGAGGAAGGCAATAGGCAATAGGCAATAGGCAAGCTTGAGTAAGGGTTTGAGGATAAAAAACATTTTTTAAAAGCTTCGGTTTATTTATGCCGACTTACTTAGTCAGCAGTGAGCAGTTAATAATTTATCAATCTGGCAAAATAATCCCTCTCCTTGAGAAGGAGAGGGGTGCCCGTGATGGGCGGGGTGAGGTATTGCGTTGAAGCGAAAAGGCTATACTTTGTGTTTAAATTAAGCTTTGAAAGTCAAAATCGGACTCAACCGCGCTACAACATCAATTATTCCCGCTTCTACCTGTACGTCAATTACTGACTGAATCGGTTTATAAGCGGCGGGTGCTTCTTCAATCCGTCTCTCTTCTCGTAAGGTAATACAGTCAACTCCTGTTAAGCCTAATTCTTCCTCATTTTGCGATGCACCTCCACGACTGATGTCAAATCGGCTACGCAATCTTCCTGCACCATGGGAAGCTGAATTGGAGAAGCGATCGCTACCTTTTCCTACACATAAGTAAGAATAAGCACCCATAGAACCAGGTATAATTACTGGTTGTCCTTGATTCGCTGGGCATGCACCTTTACGAGTTATCCATTGAGAAATTTGAGATTGCGAATCTTCAATATCAGTTGCGGCTAATGTAATGTTGTGCGGTAAGTCGTAAACCAAAGGCGCTTCCACATCGCCGTAGATTTCTCGCAAGCGCAAACGCAATAATTCCGCTAACAACAAACGATTTATAAAACCATAGTTTGCAGCAGTAGCTTCCGCTTGCAGATAACCTGCAACTAATTCGGGATGAGAATTTACCGAAAGCGGAAATATTTGCGATTCGGGATATTTAACTCCCGGCTCCCAAGCAGATTTTGCTTTATCGCGCCACATGCCGCCAATATATTTACCCACATGACGGGAACCGGAATGAATCATGAAGGCAATTTGTCCTGATTTTATTCCCCAAGCATAAGCTAAAGAAGGGTTGACAATTTTATCGACGCGTTGAACTTCTACAAAATGATTTCCACCGCCGATAGTTGCCAATCCACCATCGCGCACTAATCCATCATCAGGTACAAGTTCGGGAGGTGCAAGTCGCCAATTGCCATCCATCGAGCCATCCAGGAAAATATTGTCACTTTCTCTTGCTAACTGTTCTAAATTAGATTTAGTGACGCTTCCTGTAGGTGCATCGAGCATTGCATCTAACCAACCGGGAACTCCATATTCAAACAAAGCTTGCATGGCAATACCCGTCATGGTTACGTCGCGTGTACCGAAAAAGTAATCGCCTTTCATCAGTTCCACAAATCCATCGCGCTTTGCTAGAAATTCATCAACTGTCAAATCGGCAACATGCAGACGCATTCCGCAGTTAATATCCGAACCTGTGGCAGCAGGAATCACCATATTTTCAGTTTGCACCACAGAACCGATCGCAATACCGGCATCACCTGGATGAAAGTCTGGTGTAGCATGACATTTGCAAACAGTACCCCCTGCGGGATGACGAACATTGGCAAGATTTGCTAACTGTTTAAGTGCTTTTGCTTCTACGGGAAAACTTTCGGGTAATAGAACTTCTGCTACAGGTGCCTTAGTATTATTACTTAACCGCACCGAATAAGTTGAATTATTGTAAGTAACATCCAAACCTTGTCGCGACAAAGCACGCAAGAGACGCTTTAAATTTTTAGGCTGCATGAAAACTCCGTGCAAGTCTTTCTCAAAGACCTGTTGTTGTGAAGGTATTAGGGAGACACTGGTTCAGCAGCCGCGTCTCATGTAATTTTTCCAATCGCTTTTCCGGAAAATAAGGGAAAAACGACGGATAATTTTACTTATATTTACTTAATTCTTTATTATCAGTTATTTAATTTATTGTCAAGTATCCTAAATATTTACTCATCAAAAATATATTTATCTCCTGCAATTTATTTGTAATAGAGAAAGATTCACTCATCGTAAATCCAGAAACAGAAATGATTGATTAAAGTATTAATATAGATAATATTTACCATATCAACTGTATATCATCGGAATTATATGAATAAAATTCCTCATAATTGATCGAAGCAATAGAAAAAATGTAAATTTTTTTTAAGCTACAAAATTGTTCTTCAAAACAAGTTATCAAAATTGTAAAGTTTACACTTGACAGCTTAATATTTTGCAACAAATAGACTGTAAAAGCGTAATCAAAGAATGGTAATGTGATTAACAAGATAGATGCCAATAAACTAGTTATTTAGGATTAATTATTAGATGGGTATTTCCTCATATAACACGCCTCTCTTGCTTAGAGCAGCACGCGGACAAATCGTAGAACGTCCCCCCGTATGGATGATGCGCCAGGCTGGACGATATATGAAAGCTTATCGTGACTTAAGAGAGAAGTACCCTTCTTTTCGCCAGCGTTCGGAAATACCCGAAGTGGCAATTGAAGTTTCCTTGCAACCTTGGAAAGCTTTTCAACCCGACGGCGTAATTTTGTTTTCTGATATCGTTACACCTTTACCTGGTATCGGTATTGAAATGGATGTTGCTGAAGGTAAAGGTCCAGTTATTGAAAATCCTATTCGCACTCAAAAACAAATTGATAACTTATATCCGTTGGAACCTGATGAATCTTTACCATTTATCAGAACTATTTTGCAAGCGTTGCGATCGGAAGTAGGCGATAAATCAACGGTACTTGGTTTTGTTGGTGCGCCATGGACTTTAGCAGCTTATGTAGTAGAAGGAAAAGGCTCTAAAACATATTCGATTATTAAGAATATGGCATTTTCCAATTCTATGATGCTGCACCAATTGCTGACAAAAATATCAGATTCGATCGCCACTTACATCTGTCATCAAATTGATTGTGGCGCTCAGGTAGTACAAATGTTTGATTCTTGGGCCGGTCACTTAAGTCCCCAAGATTATGAAATTTTTGCCTTACCTTATCAAAAAAGAGTATTTGAGAAAGTAAGGCAAACCCATCCAGATACACCATTAATTCTACTAATCAGTGGAAGTGCGGGTTTACTGGAAAGAATGAGTCAATCGGGCGCGGATATAATCAGCGTTGACTGGACAGTAGATATGGCAGATGCGCGGGTAAGATTGGGTAAAGAAATGAAAGTACAGGGAAATCTCGATCCTGGCGTACTCTTCGGCTCCAAAGAATTTATTCGCGATCGCATTCACGATACAGTTCGTAAAGCAGGTAATTGGGGACATATTCTTAACCTCGGGCACGGTGTCTTACCCACCACACCAGAAGAAAACGTTGCATTCTTCTTTGAAACAGCCAAACAGTTGAATATAGCAAAAAGCCCAGTATTAACTGCACTAAGCAAGTAGTAGTCAGCAGTGAACTTGTAGGGTGCTGTTACGGTCCCTCGTATGTATTATTTGAGGTTAAATTTTTGATAATGCCGTAACGCACCATTCTAATAACAGTACCATGACAGTGAGGACTCAGGGGTTAGGAGTTTTGACTTTTGAATGCCAGACTTTTGACTTTTGAATTCTCCCTCTCCCCATCTCTTTTTTCATCCCGACACTTTTGGTATCTGGCTGTAGTTGTTAGTTGTAAGCGTAAAAGTTAAAAATAATTACAAGCATCTAATAACAAAACCTTAGAAAAAATCTATGAGCCAGAAGCGGATTTTAGTAACTGGAGCAAGTGGTTGTATCGGTCATTACATAAGTGAATTATTGATACAAGAAACTAAATACGAACTGTATTTGTTGGTGAGAAATCCAGATAAATTGCAAGTTGATACTCAGGCACGTACTGGTGTTCATATTTTGCAAGGAGATATGCAAAAAATCCAGGATTTAGCTGAGTTGCTTAAAACTATAGATGTAGCGGTGCTAACAGCAACTGCTTGGGGTGGTGCGGGAACTTTTGATATAAATGTAGTCAAAACA
>JBCCSG010000099.1:0-21779 GCA_039200565.1 Cyanobacteria bacterium P01_D01_bin.50
ACATTGCCGTGACGCACCTCACACCTCCCCTTCCCTTCTAAGATTACCTATAAAATTTCTCCCCCCTCCCTCAACGCCGGTAATCATAAAGCCCCTGTAGAGGGCTTTGTAATTGTAGCCCCACGCTTTAGGGTGTGGGCTATTCGGTGTAATTTTTTATAAGAATGGTGCGTCACGGCAATATCTAATTGTTAACCTCTCCCCAAAGTTATTTTGGCCGTGACACACCCTACAATTAAACCGCTAGGGGAGCTTTGAGAACTTTTTTAACCTTCCCAGTCGTCTTGAGACGAGTTTGACTATTAGCCTGGGAATTGATTCCAAGGCGAGATGGCGGACAATATTAATAATGGTAATGGTGCGTCACGGCAATATGTTAATTCTCAATCTTTCCGCGGAGTTATTTTGGCCGTGAGTGCACCCTACAATTAAACTGCTACGGGAGCTTTGAGAACTTTTTTAACCTTCCCAGTCGTCAAAAGAGCGACTTTGACTATTAGCCTGGGAATTGATTCCAAGGCGAGATAGCGGACAATATTAATAATGGTAATGGTGCGTCACGGCAATATGTTAATTCTCAATCTTTCCCCAAAGCTATTTGAGCCGTGAGTGCACCCTACTTTTTGACAATGGTGCGTCACGGCAATATCTTAATTCTCAATCTTTCTCCAAAGTTATTTAAGCCGTGAGTGCACCCTACAATTAAACTGCTACGGGAGCTTTCACAACTTTCTCAACGGGTGTTGCTACCATTTTCATTCCTGCGGGTGTGGCTACTGTTAAACCGCGACGGGCTGGTTTTACGACACGTTTATTAATTCTGGATACTTCTAATTCCGATAAAATTGTCGCTAATACCAATTTCATTTCATACATTGCAAAGGCTAATCCGATACAACGACGATTTCCACCACCGAAGGGGAAAAACTCGTAGGGGCTAAATTGTCTTTCTAAAAATCTTTCTGGTTTAAACTGCTTTGATTGCGGATAAGTTTCTTCGCGGTGGTGTGCCATATAAATACTGGGAATTATCCAGGTACCTTTTGGTAATTGATAACCGCCAATTTCTATAGGAGCTTGTGCTACCCGAGGAAAGGCATTGGTAACAATAGGATAAATACGCAGTGTTTCTTGACAAATCGCTGTCAAATAAGGCAATTTCGCAACTGCACTGGCTTCTGGATTTTCACCTAAATCATTCAATTCTTTCAGTAATTTTTCCCGTACTTCGGGTAAATAATCAACCCAGTAAAAAGCCCAAGTTAAAGCAGAAGCAGTAGTTTCATGTCCTGCAAATAACAACGTCATTAATTCATCGCGTAATTCTTCATTTGACATAGCTTCTCCGTCTTCATAACGGGCAGACATCATTAAACTGAGGATATCTTCGCGATTTTGGTCAGATTCGGCGCGACGCTCGTCAATTAAGGCATAAATCAAATCATCAATCTGCTTCCGCAAGCGCACAACTTTACCCCAGGGGCTCCAACTACCCCAATCTTTTTGTAAAGAGGTAAAAAACAAACTAGCAGACATCAAAGGGGAACTGAGGAAATCCAGTAGGGAAGCAATCATTTGACGAAGCTCATCCAAACGGCTGCCTTCATCCAAACCAAACACCGCTCGTAGAATTACGCTTAAAGTAATTTCCTGCATCGACTCCCGAATATCGAAAGGCTTACCAGTCTGCCATTGAGCGCTTACCTGCCGGGAAATTTCGCAGATAATCGTACCATAAGCCCGCATCCTATTCCCGTGGAAAGGGGGAGTTAATAACTTACGCTGACGTTTGTGGCTCGCGCCTTCTAGTAAAATCAAAGAATTATCGCCAACCAGAAACTTTAAAATCGAATTTCCCCTACCAGCTTCCAGAGAATTAGCATTAGCCGTAAAAATCTGTTCCATCGCTTCGGGATGGCTAAAATAAACCGCACCAGTACCATCTTTAGTTGGAAGAGTAAAGCTATCCCCATAAAGTTGAGCAAAATCCTCAATGTATTTCAAAGGTTGAAACACAAACTTGATCCGCCTTAAAAGTATAGTCATTTCAACCTTTGGAGGCAGATGATAATTTGATGACATAATTACTTGGGATTTTCGACACATATAAATAATATTGTGGCGAAAAAAATAGTGAATGGTAAGGAGTGAATGGTGAATAGTGAATAGTGAATAGCGATCAATTTAGTATTCCTATCTCCCCACCTCCCCACCTCCCCATCTCCCAATCTCCCCACCTCCCCATCTCCCAATCTCCCAATCTCCCCACCTCCCCACCTCCCCATCTCCCAATCTCCCCACCTCCCAATCTCCCCACCTCCCCACCTAAGAAGTCCCAAAACGCGGTATATTTTCTGATATAAGCATTGGGGGAAGGGATAGATGGCAAAAGTTATAGCTATCCTGAATGGTAAGGGGGGAGTTGGTAAAACGACTACCTCAATTAATCTTGCAGCATCTTTTGCGGAGAAAAGAAAGGTACTTTTGGTAGATGCTGATGTACAAGGATCTGCTAATTGGTGGTTTTCAAGAAGTGACTCTGGGATGGGTTTCGATCTATCTCAAGAAACAAATCCAAAATTATTAGGTAGTTTACGTAAAATAAAAGGGTACGATTTAGTTATAGTAGATACGCCTCCAGCGCTCCATTCTCAAGCACTAGCAGCAGTAGTCACAAATGCAGATTATTTGGTTTTACCAACACCCCCAGCGCCGATGGATTTAGCTGCTTTAATTGATACAGTTAAAGAAGCTGTCACTCCAGTGGGTATTCCCCATCGAGTGTTGCTCACAAAAGTAGATACGCGGAGTTTGAGAGAAGCAATCGAAGCTCAAAATACTATGAGGCAGTTGGGAATTCCTGCTTGTAATGCATTTGTTCGTATTTACAAAGCCCATGAAAGGGCAGCGCTTGATGGTGTGGCGATTACTCAATTGCGGGGGAAAAATGCACGGGAGGCGGAGTCTGACTATCGCCGGGTGGCTGATGAATTACAGCGTGATTGGAGAAAATAATGCCTAGAAAACGTCTTTCGGATTTATTACAGGAAGAAGTAGAAAAACCCGTTGAAGGTGAATCAACAATTGATGTTCCTGCTTCTGAGGTAAAGGAAGAAGATAAAGTTTCAGATTTAGAAGCAACTGTCAAGGGATTGCAAAAAAACTTAGAAAAAGCGAAAAAAAACGAAGAGAAGTTACTCAAGCAAGCTCAAGAATTACAATTTACAATTGCCGAGCAAGAACAATCATCCAAGGAATTACAAAAAGAAGTAGATGAAGCAAAGAAATTAGGCGATTTACAAGGTACTATTGAAGAAATCAAAAAAGAATTAGCAACAGCGCGTCAAAATGAAGAAAGCTTACAGAAACAAGTAGAGGAATTAAAATCAACTTTAGCAGAGAAAGAAGCATCTTTAGAGAAGCTAACTACAGAACTTTATGCAACGAAAAAAGATGCTTTACACTTAGCAGAAGCTAATACAAAATTGACAGAAGAAATTAACGCAGTTCAAAAACCAGGTACTAGACAATCAGCTTACAGACAATCTCCCTCAAGACAACCTGCCGCAAGGAAGCCTGTTCCCAATCAATCTGCGATCGCACAACCAAAGAAAGATTATTCATCTTCATTAGCTTACAGGAAATCTTACTCTCGTCCAACAGGTCCTTTACCCAGTAAACAATCTCCAGAATCGGATAATTCTTCGATGTGGTTATTGGATTAGTCTGGGAATGGGGAATAGGGAATGGGGAATAGTGAATAGGGAGAGGGAGATGGGGGAAATTTTAGAATTTCTAACTTTTAACCACTCACCACTCACCATTCACCACTCACTACTCACGAACAAAAATCCAAAATTTCTTTTGCAGTAGCTTGTGGTTGTTCTAAATGAGGAACATGTCCGCTATCTTTAATCCAAATTAGTGTACTATTAGGTATTGCCCGTTTAAATTTATGGGCATCCTTAGTACCTAAGATTTTATCTTCATCTCCCCACAGTATGAGGGTTTTTTGTTTAATTTCTTCTAGTTGTTTTACTTTAAAAGGTTGATAACCACCACTTTTTGTAAAAGCAATTAAAGCTTTATTCCAATTAGGCATTTCTAAATGTAATGCACCACAAAATAAAGCATCTTCAGTTGCAAACTGTTTATTTTTATAAGCCGTGCGACTGATACTCTGGCGTATTTTACGATTTCTTAAAAATTCTGTTGCGAAATAATCCAACGGTGGAAACATCAATTTACTTATCGGTGAGCCACCTGTCAAACCCGCACTATCTATTAATACGAGTTTTTCTACTATTTCGGGATAACTTAAAGCAAAATCAATCGCCGCTGCACCTCCCATGGAAGCACCAACTAAAATTACGGGTTTGGCGATCGAGCTTTTCCAAAAACAATGAAGATGAGTTTTAATATCATTTGGATTAAACTTTATCCCCGCAAGTCTGTCAGTAAAACCAAAACCCAATAAATCAACTGCCCAAGTTTCATTTTGTGCAGCTAAAAGGGGTAACAAACGACGGTATTCTAAAACCGAACTATCAAAGCCATGTATGAGTAAAAATGGGGTACCGCCGCTACCTTGATGTACATAGGTTGTAGTAATCGATTGCTCACTTAAAGGAGTTGTCAGAGATGTTTGCTCGATAGTTTGAGCTAGAGTTATTGAAGCAGATTCCGTGAATTGCTCAACTCCAGCAGGAAGAAATTTAGGAAACATTAATTCAACGAACAATGAACAATGAACAATGAGTAACTAGGAAGGAGAATTGAGATAAATTTTAGTTTACCTTGTTGTGGGTTATTCAAAATATTTGATTTTCAACTATTCAGTTAAGGACTTATAATTTGCTATGCTCCATAGCAAAGGTTAAAGGTTAAAGGTTAAAGGTATCGATGTTAATTCCCATTACCCATTACCCATTACCCATTACCCATTACCCATTACCCATTACCCATTACCCATTACCCATTACCCATTACCAATTCCTAATGCCCAATAATTATATCCGCAATCCTCAAGACATCTATAAACGCTCCTT
The DNA here is from genome assembly GCA_039200565.1 of Cyanobacteria bacterium P01_D01_bin.50. GTDB lineage: Bacteria > Cyanobacteriota > Cyanobacteriia > Cyanobacteriales > Nostocaceae > Rivularia. Next base: position 5,049 of record JBCCSG010000099.1, read on the forward strand.
TTCTATAATCCATGAGGAAGCTAATTTAGAAAGCTTACCTGCTGATTTAATACCTCTTGCAGTACGTATTATTCATAGTTGCGGGATGACGGATATTGTTAATGATTTAGCTGCATCTCCCGAAGCTGTTACTATTGCCAGAAAGGCACTTACAAATGGTAAACCAATTTTATGCGATGCCGAAATGGTAGTGAAAGGCATCATTCAACGGCGTTTACCTGGAGATAATCGGGTAATTTGTACGCTGAATTATCCAGAGGTGCCGGAATTAGCGCGGGAATTGGGTAATACTCGCTCAGCGGCAGGAGTCGAGTTGTGGAAGCCTTATTTAGAAGGGGCAATAGTGACAATTGGTAATGCTCCTACAGCTTTGTTTCATCTTTTAGAATTACTTGATGCAGGATTTCCTAAACCTGCGGTTATTTTGGGTTTCCCCGTGGGTTTTGTGGGTGCGGCGGAATCGAAAGCGGCTCTGGCTGCGGATAGTCGGGGAGTGCCCTTTATTACCTTACATGGGAGAAGAGGAGGAAGTGCGATCGCAGCGGCTGCGGTGAATGCTCTAAGCAAGGAGGAGCAGTGAGTAATGGTTGTCTTTATGGTGTTGGTGTGGGTACGGGAAACCCTGAGTTGATTACTTTGAAAGCATTGCGGATTTTACAATCTGTACCGGTAATAGCTTATCCGGCAATGGATTCAGGTAATAGTTTTGCTCGTTCGATTGTTGCTGAATTTCTTCAAGATAGTCAAATAGAGATTCCGATTGTATTACCTTTTAAACTGGAAGAATCCGCTCAACCCTTTTATGACAATGCTGCCGAGGAACTTGCAAAATATTTAAATCAGGGGCAAGATGTCGCCGTATTGTGTGAAGGCGATCCGTTTTTTTACGGTAGTTTTATGTATATTTACAATCGTCTTTCCCAAAGATTTGCAACAGAAGTAATTCCGGGAATCTCTTCAATAATGGCGAGTGCTGCAATGATAGGATTACCCTTAACTTACCGCAATGATGTTTTTATGGTACTTTCAGGGATACTTCCGGGGAAAGTTTTGATAGAGAAATTGAAAGTTGCAGATGCTGCGGTAATTATTAAACTGGGAAGGAATTTTAGTAAAGTAAAGCAGGTTTTAGAGGAATTGGGGTTAATTGAAAGGGCAAAGTATATAGAATATGCGACTCGGGAGAATCAACGGATATTATCTGTAGATGAAGTTGAAGCGGGAAGCATACCTTATTTTTCGTTGATTGTCATACCGAGTCAGTTTTCTTGAATTCTTCGAGCTCCTAGAAGGCAAAGTAGGTAGATATAAATAAACCCGCACTATGTAACAAAATGTAAATAAGCTTCATGGGTACCCGTGATAAGGCTTATTCCAAACGAGCTACCTACTATTCCCTTGTCATGGGTACCCGTGATAAGGATAATTTTCCCACCCATCTACTTGTTTGATGTTTTCAAGGCAGAAAAATAATATTTATTATAGTTAAAAATCATAATCAAATAATCGTCATCCCTAAGTGTGTAATTAGATGAAGGATTCGTGATTACATTACCTCCCTCACCTTGCTGGATAGCAATAACAATACTTTGTCTATGCTCCTTCATTCTCGCAAACACATCTATAAAAAGACGATTAACTTCATCTTCAGGTACGGGTATTTTATAAAGCTGATTATCATACTGCTTGCTCAACAGATTAAAGATAACATTGCTAATGCCATCATTTATGATTGAATCAACAATTAGCTGACTGCTCAAGTTGCTGCTAACAATAATTTCATCAGCATGAGCTCTGTTACAAATTTCAACATAATTTTCATTTACAAGTTCGACAATTGTATAAGCGCTACGATTAATAGTTTCTACAGTTAAAGTTGATAGTGCAACTTTTGTGTCACGATTTACATCATCTAAATTGTCATCTCCTAAAATAATCACAGTTTTTGCTTTTTTGACATTTGCTTGTTGTAAAGTTTCATCATTAACCGAACCTTTAACAAAGAATAAATTTCCATAATCAATAGGTTTATTGTCGATATTGGCAATTAAAACTATTGGTGTTTTACGAGTTCTATAATTCCTGCGTAATTTTTCAATAATTTGCCTAGATCGATAATTCCATTCACACAAAATAATGTGTCCTTCAAAGGTATAGCAAAATAGCCCTTTTTCTTCTTCTTGCATGTTTTCTTCTGACATAAAATAACAATTTTCCTATCTTTGATTTATACAAATTAAAACTGACAAAGTAGAATTAATTATCGTCAGCAATCACAATTAAATAATCATCAGCAGTCAGTTGATAATCGGAATCAGGATTGGTGATAACTTTTCCTTCTTCACCTTGCTGAATAGCGACAATAATAATTTCTTGATCTTGCTTCATTCTCACAAACACATCCATAAAAGCACAATTCATATCATCGGTTGGTACGGGAATTTTATGAAGCTGATTCGCACCATAAAACTGACTCAATAAATTGGAAATAACTGTGCTAATACCATAATCTATAGTTGAATGAGCGATTACATAACTACTAAAATCGCTACTAAGAATTATTTCGTTAGCATAAGCTAATGCTCGATAATAATAAGCTTTTTTTTCATCTAATAATTCGACAATTTTATAAGCATTAGGATTAATAGTTTCTACAGTTAAAGTAGATGAAGCTACTTTAACATCACGGTTTTCATAACCTAAATGATCGTCTCCTAAAATAATAACTGTTTTAGCTTTTTCTAAATTTGCTTTACGCAAAGTTTCTTCATTTACCTGACCTTTGACAAAAAATAGATTGTTATCATCAATTGGTTTTTTATCTATATCGGCAATTAAAACTATTCGCACTCTTTTGGTTTTAGGATGAAGACGCAATTGTTTTATAACCATCTTGGAGCGATAATTCCATTCACACAAAATAATGTGTTTTTCAAACTTATAATCAATAAGTCCTTGTTCTTGTTTATTTCTTCTCTTAAATATAGAATCAATAATAATACCGTTAATTACAGATATTACTGTAGTTCCATAAAATATGACAAAGACTGCAATAAATCGACCAGGAATAGTTTTAGGAAACTTGTCACCATAACCAACCGTAGTCACAGTAACTATAATCCACCAGAAAACATCAAATGGTTTACGAATCGATGTTGTTGAATCTTGTTCCGAGAAATTTTTGAGTATGATACTATTTTCTATAAAATAAACACCGATAGAAAGAATTACGACAAATACTCCTAAAATCAACAGTGGACGAATAAGATAAGTAAGATTTTCACGTTGTAAAACTTCCCAAGTATTCTGAAACCAACCTTTTATTTTAGAGAATAATTTATTCATGTTTTGACTCTATAATGTGAAAGATAGAAAGTAACAATATGCTTTTAGGAATAGCCGCAACTGACACAATTTTCTTTTAGGGTATGTAGTTTATAGAAAATGTAAATTTAGCAATAAAACTTGTAGCCTCACGTACCAATGAGTAACTGTAATTATCGTAAGTCATAGCTTAAATTAACCTAAATAGATCATTAACTATTAAGGGATTAGTAATATTCAGAATTACATATTCACGTGCATTTTTTGTGTAGGCTAATACGACGTATTCCTACACACAAAAAAACACGCTTTTTTTTCACATATCAGCTTTATCGCACTATAAATTAGTCTTTGTAAAGCAAATATTTTACATTTGTATTTAATAAAAAAAATAAAATAAATATTCTGTATTTGTTAAATTATGAATTATCCAAGCATAATATTGTATTTAACCAATATCTTGAAACAAGATGGCTTTACATAAGTCTTATTTTTTAGATTAAAGAATATTTAATAAACAGTTAAAAATGAGAATAATAAGTAGGTCAGTGTTGAAAATAGTAATGCCGGATAAGAGACTAGAGAATAGTGAATAGTGAGTGGTAATAAGGCTTTTAACTCGGTTTACTCAAGCTGTAATATAGCCCTCGTTTATTTGTGCCGACTGACTGAGTTGATTTATTAAAAAGGGAATAAAATTTATTCCCTCTTACCCTTCCACGTATTTTATTCAATATTTAAACAGAATGAGGTTTATCAAAACTAGCAATATAAATCAAATAGTCATCAGCCGCAACTTGATAATCAGGTGAGGGATTAGAAATTGTTTCCCCCGTCTTACCTTCCTCTATTGCAATAACCGTACTCTGACGCTCTTTCTTCATCCTCATAAAAATATCTATAAAAGGATTACCTACTTCAGATTCAGGAACGGCTATTTTAAACAATTGAGAACCGTATCCATAAGTTACAATATCGGAGATAACTTTACTAATACCGTGATTGATAGTAGCACTAGAAATTAAATTACTAGATAACTTGCTACTAACAATTATTTCATCAGCCTTAGCTCGTTTACAAGTTTCAATATGTGCTTCATCAACGAGTTCAACAATTGTATAAACTTCAGGATTGATACTTTCTACAGTTAAAGTAGATAATACAACTTTAGCATCGCGGTTTGTATAATCTAAATTACTGTCACCTAAAATAATGACTGTTTTCGCTTTTTGCAAATTCGCTTTATATAATGTTTTATCGCAAACTTGACCTTTTACAAAGAATAAATTTTTATCATTGATTGGTTTTCTATCGATATCGGCAATTAGAATTATAGGTGTTTTTTTTGTTTCCGGTTCGATACGTAACTCGTTAATAACGATCTCAGCTCGATAATTCCATTCACATAAAATAATGTGTTTTTCAAAGTGATAAGAATGCATTCCTAAATCCTGAGTTATTTTTCTTTCTACAAAAAAACTGGCAACTTGAGCAGTAAGTATAGCTAAAACTCCAATTCCCACAAGCATATCTATAAAGGCAATAAAACGCCCAGAAATTGTTTGAGGAGTAACATCACCATAACCAACTGTCGTTAAGGTAACTACAGTCCACCACAAACTATCAATTAAAGATACATTTGGTTCAATTCGAGGTAAACTTAACGAACTAATTGCAACAATTATGACAATAACTAAAAGCGGACGAATAAAATTTTGAGACTCTAAGAATTCCCTAGCTTTCTCAATCCAATTCCTGAATTTGAATGAATTTGATTTCATATTTTTCGGTTTTCTTATAAATATAAAATACTTGAAATCCCATCCCTAACCCCCACAAGCACAGAGGAGAATTAATAGTTTCTCAAAACTTTGCCTACAACCAGATAGAATAACAAAAATTGCGGATTACATCCCTCGTAAGACAGATAATTCAAAGTTTTCTAACTAGGTAAAAGCATGGATATTGGGGAGTTAAAGATTTGGGGCGTTGCAGAATTAATGTACATTTTGCAAAAAACATAAAACTCTTGTAGAGACGTAACAGTGTTACGTCTCCCACAATGTGAAATCATAATGTCATATTGCGATTCAACAACGCCAGATTTGGAGAGGAGTTAAAGATTTTTCCCACCATTACCAATCATTCCCGCAACATACCCCGATAAATTCCCGGTGAGGAATCTTCTATAACCGTAGCTCCTACAACTTTCCGATAAAAATCCGCCACACCATCACTGGCACCACCGATGACTGCATAACCATATCCTTGTACTCGCATATCATGCAAGCAAGCTAATAACAAAGCTTTACCAACTTTACGCCCTCTGGCTGCTTCACCAACGCCGATGGGGCCAAAAAAATTCTTACAAGTGCATTCATAACAAGCAAAACCGATAATTTTCTGGTTTTCTACAGCAATCCAACAACTAGGAGGCGAATTTTTAAAAGCAACATCACATTCACTCATCCAACGTGTATTAAATTGCTCCTCAACCCAAGCAAGAATAACTTGTTTTTCCGGCGCGATCGCACGTCTAATAGTTATACCCTGTTTATCCTGTGCGGTAATCTGCACTTCTAAGGAAGGCAAGGTATAGAGTTTAACTAACATGTCAGACATAATTAATTTTAGATTTTAGATTGTTCTTTTTCAGTTAAAACACCGAAAAACCTGATTTTTTAAGAATTGAGCTTTGTCGCTACATTAATTCTTAAGAAATCAGGTTTTTAACTTAGATGCAAGGTATAAATAAACAAATACTTTTTTTAACGTACAAGTTGAACTGACTCTAACCAATTTATCCAAACTCCAACAGCTTTTTCTTGTAAAATTTCCCCATAGTTAGCTGTATCGGCACGCAATTGCTTAACACTGACATTAGGTGTAGCATTAATTTCAGAGGCATGACCAATAAACCAGCGCTCTAATCCTGAAACCGTTACCTCTGGATGGAATTGTAACCCCATACAAGCCTTACCCCATGAAAATGCTTGGTTTTGATACAAGCGACTTGAAGCGAGATGGGTGGCACCTGTAGGTAAATCAAAGGTATCACCATGCCAATGAAGTACGGGAGTTTGCTCTGTATCCAAATGAACTAAGGGCGAATATTTACCCGCATCACTTAATTTTATATTAGACCAACCGATTTCCTTTTCTCCTCCAGGATAAACTCTGGCTCCCAAAGCTCGTGCCATGAGTTGAGCACCCAAACAGATACCGAGGGTAGGTAAATCGGCTTTTAAACGCTGTTCTAATAGACGTATTTCATCGACTAGAAAAGGATAATCTTCTTCATCGTAAGCGCCGATGGGGCCACCTAAAACAATTAGCATATCTTCGGCAAGAGGAGCAATATCGGCTAAATTATCAACTCCGGCTTCCAGATATTTGATTATATAACCTTGTTTCTCAAGGGCTATTTCTAAAGTTCCTAAATCTTCAAAAGCGATATGTCTAATAACTGTTGCACTCTTCATAATTCAACTTTACTCCTAAGTAATGTTTTAAAATCTAAAATTGCCTATTACCGGATTTTTTAATTAACCATTTTGTCTGACTTTCGAGAAACAAAATAAAAGTCCTAATATTAATGGTTGATTCAATTAATCTTCTCGGCTTTATTTTCCAAAAATCATTAAAACTATAACTCTGAAAGTTTTATAGAGATAGAGTAGCGATAAAAATGACTTTTGAGTTTTGACGAACGCAAGCGGTATCTCTCGTAAGTTAAGATATTAATTGATAATCTCCAAATATTTGTAAAGCTCCAGCAACTTCAAAGACTCCAGCCTTTTCAAACATTCTTAAAGTTGGACTAGCAGCTTGTTTTACACCGACAGCTACATCAGTTGGAATAAAAACTTCTTGTAAAATACCTTTAGCATCAATATCGCTGAAACCCAAAGTTTTGAGAACGTTATATTCTACATCATAATCTGGTCCCAGAAAAGCCCAAACAAGACGCGGTAAAAGTTTAACCATTTCCTGTTTTTCTAAAGCTGAAAGATTATGCCATAACAGAGGAAATAAACCCTGAAAATAAGCACTGTGCAATGCTTCATCTGCTGCATGATCGCCAATTACATTCTTAACGACACTAGCTACTTTTGGATCGCTAGGAACTTGTTTAAGTACTTTTGTAACCAAGGTTTCGGAAATAGTTACAAAAAATAATTTAATTAAATCTGGTGATAATTTTGTTTGATTTTCGGCAATAATATTTTCAATAACTTTCTCAAAAATAGGACGACCTAAAATAGAATCTTCGAGTGAAAATGTTTGTTTTACTTGAGTTGAAAAAAGTTCAACAAATAAAGCATGTCCTCCCTCATCGCAATAGATTTTTAAAGCATCATTACGTTGTTGAAGATTCAAATCAATCGGTGCACTTCCTAGAGATAAAGCACTACAAACAGGGTTAACATGATTGAGTTCTAAGAGTGTAGTAAACTGAAGATGTGCTAAAAGTCGATAAGCAAGAACTTTTATCCAAAGTTCATGGTTTTGAGCGATCGCAAAATGAGAAGCTAGAGGAACTAAATCGGGAGAGAAAGGTAAACCAACAATAGAATCATGGCGCATGGGTTTACTTCTAATCCAACTATTTTCATTCCAACGACTAAATAAATTAGGATTTTGTTTGGAGGAATTAGCTGTGAGTTTTGCTTGTAATCTTTTCATGATTCGGATTCCTTTGTGATTCAACTTTTGTGTTCTGTACCTATTATTAATTGGGAATCCAATTCTAAAATTATAAAACTCTGAAAAATTTCTCAAAAAAATCTGAAAATATAATGAGAAAATCTTATTTAATTCTCAGCCGTTTTTAATCTTATTTTTTACTTTAGAGATGATTTATATTCATATTTTACATCTAACAGTATAAACCACGATAATAAATAAAATGTGCGTCATAAAGCTACATGATTTAAACGGGTTTATATCGCTAAATTAGAATTTCCAGCTTAATACTGAGTAATTAATTTAAATCCCCTCTCAACGAATGAAACTAGCACCTGCATTCTTGTTAAGCTAAAATCTCAGTTATATAAGTGTTATAAAATGTGCAAGTTAGGAGCAAACCCACGAAGGGAAAGTCAAAAATATTAAATCCCCTCGCTGCGAATTAAATAAACACTCGAAAATAAAAAAGCTGTTTCCCTCAAGGGTTTCGACTCGTGTTTCTTGAAAGTAGACAGAAAATATTACTCCCATTCCGCTCTAAGATTTCCTATTCAAATTTCTCCCTCACTCCCTCCCTCTCTCACTCTCTCCCTCAATCCCAAACGGTAATCTTCTACCGGGAAAGGAGTAAGTTATGGTCTTGAAATATCGCTAAATCTACCATAATGGGTATTGTTATAGGTCACAATATACGCTAATTCTCATTTACTATTGATTATTCTTTAATTAAAAATGGAGGTTTTACTGGAAATGCAATCAACTCGAATTAATCAACAAATACAATTCATTATCGAAATTGACAAGTTAAAAAATGTATTGCGTCAAACATTATTAATGGATGCTTCGCGTCAAGAAAATAGCGGCGAGCATTCTTGGCATTTAGCAATGATGACAATGATATTAGCAGAATACGCACCGGAAGGAACTGATATATTCCGCGCTATGAAAATGACATTAATTCACGATTTAATAGAAATTGATGCTGGGGATACTTTTTGTTATGACATACAGGGAAATGAAAGTAAAGCTGAAAGAGAATTAAAAGCAGCAAATCGCATTTTTGGATTATTACCGGAAGAGCAAGAAAAAGAATTACGTTTACTTTGGGATGAATTTGAAGCGCGAGAAACACCCACAGCTAAATTTGCCGTAGCATTAGATAGAATACAGCCTTTTTTACATAATTGGCAAACAGTCGGTGGTACTTGGCGCATGCATAATATTAGTCGCAGTCAAGTTATAAAAAGAAATGCACCTGTAAAAGAAGGTACACCAGAACTTTGGGATTTTATGTTAACAGAAATTGATAATTGTGTTGCGAAAGGTTATTTGAAAAACTCTTAGTTAATTATGAGGAGTTTAGTTATCATATATTGAAATTGAAATAGCCTTCATTACTTATCAAAGGATATCTGAATATAATAAATATAAATACCTCATTTTTTTTACCCCCGCGGGCAGATTTCGATTGTGTAAGTAGGTTGGCACTTTGCAGAGCTTCCCTCCCTTATCGCAACAGCCATGGGTTTTCAATCGTCTGATATAAGTAAGTCGGCATAAATAAACCAAACTATATTAAGTAATGTAAATTTAGTTAAAAGCCTTGTTACTACTCACTACTCACTATTCACTATTCACTATTCCCAATTACTATTTTCAAAACCGAGCTACTTAGTGTAAAGAATATAAATTTATTTCAATTACTCTATTATGTTAGAAGCAGAACAAATATTCCAACAACGTTATCAATTAAAGCAGAAATTAGGACAAAATGCAGGTCGTCAGACTTGGTTAGCCTCCGATATCTCAATTCAACCAGCAGAAACAGTAATTCTCAAATTTTTAGCATTTGGCGAACAATCACAATGGGATAATTTAAAACTTTTTGAACGAGAAGCAGATATTCTCAAACATCTTTCTCATCCTCGCATTCCTAAATATCGCGATTATTTTTCTATAGAAGATCAAAATAACTGGTTTGCTTTAGTTCAAGAATATATCCCCGGTGACTCACTCAAAAAATTAATCGATAATAAACAGAGATTCACTGAAGAAGAATTACGAAAAATCTCTACCGAAATATTAGAAATACTTTGCTATTTACATACACTCAATCCACGAGTTATTCACCGCGATATCAAACCTAGTAACTTAATTTTAAATGAAGAAAAAAAAGTTTATTTAATAGACTTTGGAGCCGTACAAGATAGCGCCGCAGCCATCGGTTCGACATTTACAGTAGTTGGAACCTATGGTTATGCACCTATAGAACAATTTGGTGGTAAAACAGTTCCCGCTTCTGATTTATATGCTTTAGGAGCAACATTAATTCATTTAACTACAGGTAGAATACCCGCCGAATTACCACAAAAAAAGATGCGGATTCAATTCCAAGAACAAGTGAGTTTGAGTGATAACTTTATCCGCTGGATTGAAAAGTTAACTGAACCAGATATTGAGGAAAGATTTAGTAGTGCATATCAAGCATTAGAAGCTTTAAATAATCCCCTTGCTGTTAATTCTCAAGAACTAGTTACTCCCATTCCTCATTTTATCAGCTGGATGCAAAGGTTAACTGGAGTTGATATTGAGGAAAAATTTCGTAGCGCATCTCAAGCACTTGAAGGTTTAAATACTAATACTTCTTCTCAAATTTCTAAACCATATGGTAGCAGAATTAAATTAAAAAAATCTCAGGAATATTTAGAAATAACAATACCAGGACGAGAAATCAAATTTAAAGACTTTTTATGGATATTTTTATTTTTTGTTTTTTTTGGTCCCTTAGCCTTATTACCTGCAATTATAATTCTACTTCCTGTCTTGGGAATATTCGATCTCCGACTGAATAGAAATTACTTTGTAATGCAATGGAAATTATTTGGTTATATTTACCAACAAAATATGGGTAAGACTTCAGCTATCAATGATGTTAGTTTTGACTATACTTCTTATAAAATAAATAATAAAAATATCGAAATGATTTCTATGAAAGCAGGTGTAAAAAAGTATAGCTTTGGCGCATATAAACCTCATCTAGAATCTATTGAAAGAAGATGGTTGATTAAAGAAATTAAGAATTGGTTATGGAACCAGTAATTTTTGGTTATCAATAAGATCATTAGTACTATTTTACTGCGATTAATTGACTTGTAAAATTCCAATACTTTTGTTAAGACGTAGCAATGCTACGTCTCTACATCATAAAAAATTTCTTCCCATTCATCATCACTCAAACCTTTCTCCTCAAATTCCACTCCAAAACAATTTCTAGCAGCATCAATCAAAGCCGTAATTATCCTTTCAATTCCTAAATCTTCGGCAAACACCACCCTATCCAACAAATCTTCACCAAAAATCCGCTTAAACAAGTCCATATCAGGCTTCAAACGCATCGAGCCATGTTGCAAAACCACATCACCACGTCTTAACTGAGCGCTACCAATCAACTTAGTGCCATCAACCATTACCAAATCGGCACCCGTTGCAGTACCGAAACAGTTGGGGTTATTAATATAACCACGCCCAGCAGAACCGTAATCCAACTCAATACCTAGATTACGCCATCCTTCAATTAAGAACTCGCATATATTTTTATACGCCTCAATCCGACTTCCAGAAAACCCAGAAGCCACCACGGCGTAAGTTAGATCGCCATTATGTAACACTGCACGTCCACCCGTCGGACGACGTACTAACTCAATTTCCTCGTCTTTCCAAGTCAAATTCTGCCAATCTAAAGGATAATTGCGTTGATGATAACCAAGAGAAATTGCGGAAGGCGACCAAGTATAAAAACGCAAGGTAGGCGGATAATTCTCCGATTGATGCTGTTTTAACAACCATCGATCGATCGCCATCTGTAATTTGCCATTCGCTTCTAAAAACGGAATAAGTCGCCAAGTTTGAGAAATCAAAATTTAGTTGATGGTTGATGGTTGATAGTTGTTAGTTGATAGTTGATAGTTGTTGGTTGATAGTTGTTAGATAGTCTCACTCTCACCACTAACTCCTAACTCCTAACTCCTAACTCTTAACAACTAACCACTAACTCCTAACAACTAACAACTAACAACTTTATTACACTTTACCAAACTTAGATTGTAAATCTTCGTCATTATTATCGGCGATCGTCGCGACGATGGTAATTAAACGAGAAACTTCCGCAGCAGACAAATCTTCTAAAGTACGCGTTGTAATCACTACTACTTGGTCTTGGATGATACCAAAACGTGCTTCTAAAGTAGCGGAACAATTCATTTGCAAAAGATACCGCATCATGTCAGATTCATCTTTAGCGGGTAACTTTAAAACCGAAGACCAAACTGTTATTGTATCTTCATCGCTTATCCCCGTTAATTGGACAAACACTTCTACGCTACCGTACTTGAACTTCCATAAATAAGCACCATCATCAAAATGATTAACCATTGCGCTATCGTTTTCATCGAGGGTATCGATAACGTTTTCAATCACTTCTACATGTTTGATGCTTGCTGTATCGATCGTCAAATCATTGACTGACTCATTATTTTCCGAATCGGCTTGGTAAGATGTCATACAATTTCTGCCTCAAGATGATGATTATTCCACACCTACTTTATACCCATAATTTGTGAATGAGTTGTGAATAATTAAGAGTGAGTTGTTAGTTGTTAGGAGTGAGTAGTGAGTGGTGAGGAGTTGGGAGTGAGCAGTTATTATTTTCTCCCCCTCTACCCCCTCTACCCCACGCCACTTGCACATCCAGGAAACCTGGTGCAGCAGTGGCTCCTCTCCCTCCTCCACCCAATCTCTCCCCCTCTCCTCATTTTGCGTTAAATTCAAAAAATCAGTCATGAAAATCGCCGTTTCCTATGTCATCTATTTTCCAAGCTGTTGAAAGTCGCGATATTCGTTCCCTTGGGATAAATCTGAATCATTGGTATGTGGTAGCGCGTAGTATTGAAGTAAAAGATAAACCGGTAGCAGTGACGCTGTGGAAGCAAGCTATAGTTATTTATCGCGATGATAAGGGGGAAATTCGCGCTTTAGAAGATAGATGTCCCCATCGTCAGGTAAAGTTGAGTCACGGTAAGGTTATTGGTGATGAGTTGGAATGCGCTTATCATGGTTGGCGTTTTAATCATCAAGGTAAATGTGCTGCGGTACCTTATTTAGCCGATAATCAAAAGTTACCTAGCTGTAAAATCAAGGTTTATCCGGTTAAGGAACAAGATGGGTTTATTTGGCTTTTTCCGGGAAATGTAGAGACATTGCATGCAACTTCTTTACAACAGCAACCAATGGGTGTTCCAGAATGGGATCATTTAAATTACATCGCCACGGTTTCAATTATTAATTGTCAAGGGCATTATTCATATTTAATTGAAAATTTGATGGATATGTACCACGGACATTTACATCTAAATTATCAAGCTTGGGCAGAAGCGGCGTTGGAAAATATTCAGGAAGATGATAATCGAGTGGATGCTCATTATACTGCTCAAAGTTATTATAAAATTGATAAAATTTGGTCTATTTCTCAATTGTTTTTCCCGGCTTTACGTCGCTTGCATCCGGAACCTTTAAATGTCAGTTATATTTATCCCCATTGGATGTCAACTTTGGGAAACGATTTTAAAATTTATTGTTTACTTTGTCCGATAAACGAAACTCAAACAAAGGCTTATTTAGTTCATTTGACTTCATTAAATGCTTTTTGGCGCTTGCATAAATTACCCATTTGGTTTCGTAGATTTATAAAAAATAGTTTATTTGGTTCTGCGCAAAAAATGCTTGATGGATTAGTAGTTCAAGACGTGAAAATGATTGAAGAAGAACAACTTGCTTATTTAGAAAATCCCCAAATAAAGAACTATGAATTAAATAGGGCATTAGTAAGCGTACAGCGGTTGATGAAAACACAAGTTAAATAAAATAATCGGCGTTGCACAATCGTAATATGAAATTATGATTTCACATTGCAGGAGACGTAACACTGTTACGTCTCTACACAGGTTTCATGTTTTTGACGGGTACCCATGACAAAATGTATATAAATGCAATTCATAGTAAAATTGCAGCAACGTCAAATAATCTAACTCCCTCTCCTTAATAAGGAGAGGGCTGGGGTGAGGTAAAACCGAAATTGCTGTTAACTACAAGCAAATTCTGGGAATACTAAATACACATTTTCATCTACCATTTTTAGTATGAGTTATTGTCTCAATCCCCATTGCCAAAAACCCCAAAATCACAAAGATGCTAACTTTTGCTTAACTTGTGGAACTAAACTACTATTAAAAGAACGTTATCGTGCTATAAAACCAATTGGACAAGGTGGTTTTGGTAGAACATTATTAGCTATAGATGAAGATAAACCCTCGAAGCCACTTTGCATTATTAGGTATTTACAGATAGTAAAAGCTTCCAGCGTCGGTATTGCCGTGCCGAGTACCCCAGTATATCTCGGCATACGGAATATTTGTAAAAGGGTGCGATATTTTATTTCTTGGATTTGGATCTCCCTTAAAAAAATTCTTTCTCAAGCACAAGGTACTAATAAATCTCAAAAAAATGCTAAATTATTTGAGCAAGAAGCAGAAAAGTTAGATCGATTAGGTAAAAATAATCAAATTCCCGAATTATTAGCTTATTTAACTCAAGAAGGAAGTCAGTATTTAGTACAAGAATATATCCATGGATGTAATTTAGCAGAAATATTACTAAAGCAAGGAAAATTTAACGAAAGACAAATTTGGAAATTATTAAAAAGTTTATTACCCGTGCTGGAATACATTCACAGTCATGAGGTTATTCATCGAGATATTAAACCAGAAAATATTATTCTTAGTCGAGATGAAAAACTATATTTAGTAGATTTTGGTGCTGCTAAAGTTGTCACGGGTAAGACAATGTTCAAAACAGGAACTAGCATCGGCACTCCTGAATTTGTTGCACCGGAACAAATTAGAGGTAAAGCTCTTTATAGCAGTGATTTATATAGTTTGGGAGTAACTTGTATTTATTTACTAACTGGGATTTCTCCTTTTGATTTATTTGATATTTCTGAAAATACTTGGGTGTGGCGACAGTCTTTAGTTGATAATCCGCTTAGCGAACAACTAGCTATTATTCTAGATAAATTAATTGAAAATGCAACTAGTCTTCGCTATCAATCAGCCAGTGAAGTATTAAAAGATATTGATTTTCATCACAAAAATACTGCTGAAAACAAAGAAAAAATCAATTCTACAACTCCACAAAAAACATCAAATTATACCACAGTTAAATCTCAATCAGCCAGTGAAGTATTAAAAGATATTGATTCTCATAAAAAAACTTCTAAAAATCAAGAAAGTATTAATTATACAACTCCACAAAAAACATCAAACTCCACCACAGTTAAATCTCAATCAGAGATTAAAAAATCAAAAGATATTGATTCTCAGAACAAAACTTATAAAAATCAAGAAAGTATTAATAATAAAACTCAGCAAAAATCATCAAATTCTCCAAAAGTTAAACCATTAAATTATTCTTATTGGCGATATATTTATAATTTTACTGGCCATATTGCTTCTATTGATTCCCTTGCTATTAGCCCGGATCGAAATCTACTTGCTAGTGGTAGCCATGACTTTACAATAAAACTATGGGAAATAAATACAGGTAAACAACTCCAGACTATTAATACTCAAAATATTGTTTATGCTATTGCTTTTAGCCCCGATGGTTCAATGATTGCTAGTAGTGGTTTTGAAAATAAAATTAAACTTTGGGATCTAACTTCAGGTAAAAATATTTGCAGATTAAAAGGACATGTAGGCTGGTTTATTAGTGTTAATTCATTGATATTTAGTCCAGATGGTCGAATTATTGCTAGTGCTGGTAGCGATAAAACAGTAAAATTATGGGATGTAAATACGGATTCAGAAATTCGTATTTTGACAGGTCATAATACATGGGTTAGTAGTGTTGCTTTTAGTCCAAATGGACAAATTATTGCTAGCGGTAGTGGCGATTCAACAGCAATACTTTGGGATTTAAATACCGGTGAAATACTCAATATACTCAATCATACTGGTATCTTAGCTGCGGTTTTTTCTGTTGCTTTTAGTCCCGATGGACAAATTATTGCGACAGCTAGCGAAGACAATACTATTAAGCTTTGGAAAGTAATTACCGGACAAGAAATTTGTACACTAAAAGGTCATTCATCAGGTGTTAAAGATGTTATTTTTAGTCCAAATGGTCAGATTATTGCTAGTAGTAGTATTAATGGTGATATAAAATTATGGGACATGAATACAAAACAAGAAATATGCACTCTAACCGGACATTCAGGTAAAGTTAATTCCCTTGTTTTTAGCCCTGATGGACGAACTTTATTTAGCGGTGGCGAGGATAGGAATATTAAAGTTTGGCGATATGAATGAGTTTTTTTCTTCTTACTCTACCCACTCCACCCATTCCCGCCCTGCCTTCTCCGCAGCTTCAGGAGTATAGTACAATTTCCTTTCACCAAAAACTTCTCCATCAGAACTTATAACTCTAAATTGCCATTCCATTGCTTCGGTATAAAAAACCAATAATGTCAGATTATAAATGCCAACAACTAAATGAACGGTTGTTTGAGCCATGGTATTGTTGCTGAAAACGGCAGGAGTATTGCAATTACAGACTTGTTATATATCCCAGAGTCATTAACAATCAAGTTTTTTCTATACTTTTGGG
>JBCCSG010000100.1:0-21507 GCA_039200565.1 Cyanobacteria bacterium P01_D01_bin.50
GGTGAAAGAATATCACTGATAACTGATTAAATAAATAATCCCGCATCTACATGAAAAAAATCTCCTAAAGCTTTAGCTTGAGCTTTGCTAATTTCTCGCTTACCATTTACAACTTCCGAAACAACACCTTTAGAACCAATAACTCCAACCAAATCCGATTGCTTAATATCTCGTTGTTCCATTAAAAAAAGTAGTAGAGAATGAGGCGTAGTTTCTTGATTAGGATTGTAATATTCTTGCTCAAATTTTTCGATTAAAGTAATTAGCAGTTCGTAAAGTTCACTTTCTTCAGGAGTTCGATTAGGACGATGCATTAATTCTTCCACAATCGCCAAAGCTTTTTCATTCTCTTCTTCTGTTTTAATTAATTTTGGTTGATATTTGATTAATAACTGATTATATTTATCTGAATTAAAAGTAAGGGTCATTTTTCCATTCCTCCTTATCGTAGTCAGCGTGAGTAAGAATATATTTGATATAAATTACTTGTTTTTCGTAATCGATACTCACAATTAACCGATATTTATTGCCTTTGATATTAAAGACAGTAAAATTACTTACTGCTTCAGCTTTAGAAAAAACAGATTGCACCTCAATTAAACTAGACCAATTTGCTTTATTTGCAACCTTGTACCAATTATCAATAGCATCACCGCAATCAGCGTGTTTTAACTTAAAATCTCTTAAAAGCCGATAGCTGATAACATGCATTTTTTCATAACCAAATTCTAACCAGACTTTGTTCTCACAATGAGAACCGAAGACTAGATTATCATGATGCCGTGTAAATAAATCTTCCCAACCCCTTACCAAAAGGCAAAACGATTCATTTTAACCCAACCAGCAAAAATCTTGGTATGGGAAAAAGCAACATAGGCAGGGATAATAATAAATATAGGTCCGGTAATAAATACTCGGCTAACGGTTCAACAAAGTACCGCATGGGAAATTTAAACCAATATATCAGGTTGAAATTTAAAGCGCGGAAAAACTAAACCCTCCGAGTGTCTGGAATCTAACACCAATAAAGTACATTGGTTTTAGAGAATATTGATTTTAAGAACTGTCAGTCTAAGAGAAAAGAAAAATGACCATCATATTCCAAATAGCTTTATTAGCCCTAGTTGCTTTATCTTTCGTCATGGTAATTGGCGTACCCGTTGCTTATGCGACTCCTCAAAGCTGGATTGAATCGAAAAAACTCCTTTGGATCGGTTCCGGAGCTTGGTTTGCTTTGGTAGTAATAGTTGGAGCTTTAAACTTTTTCGTAGTTTAACAGACTGCTTGAAAACTAAGCCAGTAAATAGCATAGGAGCAGAAGATTAACACTTGCAGTACCCGAATGAGGTCAAAAATACTGAACCTTTTTCCTCTTGCAAGAGCAGTGTTACTTCTGCTCCCGTTATTTTTAATCGACGCGCGGTAGTTGTACCCTACCCGAAAGCCTTCCGCCAAGGTGGGCAAAGCAGACTACTACCGATCAATGCAGCATGAATTCACCGCGACGCAGCGATTCATCAGCGTACGGCGGTTGATAAAAAGTAACGAACATATGAGTATATTATGTTATCAGTCCGGTAACTGAATTCTTTGCAATTTATTAGTAATGCGAATCATTGCATGGCTTTGATTAAGAGTAAGAAATATAAAACTGTAATAAAACTCTAAACTACTGTTTACTGGTAACTGACTAACCACATTCGAGCAGTGAATACTGGTCACTAGTCACTGGTTAAAGAAGTATAGTTATAAAAGAGGCAACTATGACAGTTTTTGAAGGAAATTTTACTCAAACAGAACCTTTTCGCTTTGCATTAGTAATTGGTAGATTTAACGATTTAGTAACCACCAAGCTACTAGAAGGATGTCAAGATTGTTTAAAGCGCCACGGTGTTGATACTAACCCTCATGGTTCTCAAGTCGATTACGTTTGGGTTCCCGGTAGCTTTGAAGTTCCATTAGTAGCACGACAAATGGCACTTTCAGGCAGTTACGATGCGGTAATTTGCTTGGGTGCAGTTATTAAAGGACAAACCCCACATTTTGACTATGTATCATCAGAAGTTGCTAAAGGCATATCTGCAGCAGCTTTTCAAACAGGCGTACCAGTAATTTTCGGTGTTTTGACAGCCGATACCATGCAGCAAGCTTTAGAAAGAGCCGGAATCAAAAGCAATCATGGTTGGGATTATGCAATGAATGCCTTAGAAATGGCTAGCCTTATGCGTCAATTGCGTCCCAATATCGGGCAACAGCAATATTCCTCAAACTCCGGCACCTTAGCAGGTTCTCTCAAAAGCGCAAGTTTAAACAACTTACCCGCAGAGTCAGAAGAAAAAGCCTAGCCATGGCTTCGGGGGGGCATTTGGGTATTGGGCATTGAAAAATTTCTCCCCATCTCTCCCCATCCCCCCATCCTTTTCACAAAAGGGTTGACAAACTTTAGTTAATGTGAGATATTAATATTCATGGTACAGATGCGGGTGTAGCTCAGTGGTAGAGCGTCACCTTGCCAAGGTGAATGTCGCGCGTTCGAATCGCGTCACCCGCTTTTAGTAAAAAAATGAAGAAGGCAGGAAACAAACTTTTCTGTCTTTTTTTTGTGTAGTAGCGACTTTTGAATGCGGACTTCCGCCAAGCAGGTCACTATAGCAGTAACGTCTAAAGTAATTTTATTACCCTTGTGTTTGTGTAAATCCTAATATTTTAAAGATTTTTTCAGAATTTACAGATATTAAAAATGGATGATCTGTTTTTAGTAGGATGCACTACACTAAATGATGGTAAAAGCTTCTTTACCAAGCGATGGTCGAATATTGCTTCCTTCAGTAGTGAAATCATAATCGTTAGTTTGTGAAAAATATGTATAGAGAAAGAGTAATGCCTTAGACGCTTGATGATATAAAGAAGTTTTAATGGATTAACTACTTATTCCTTTAAATTATTCTTCGAGAGGTAATTCTGTATTAGACAGAACTTCTGGGAATTGTAAATTAAAGGGAATATAAAAAAGATTCCGGAATATAAACTAGCTCAACCAAAAAAGAGCCATATAGTGCAACCAAAAAAGCCCGAAAAAATCGACTTCAACAATGAATATCCGTGTCCCTGTCGTCGCCGGGGACGCTTAATTCCGATTACTCTGACAGAAGCCTTCGGTTGCTCTCGCTGTCAGCAGATATTCGTGGTAGAAGAAAACGCTCGCGTACTGGAGCAACTTTCTACTACTTATCCCTACAAACGAGCTTGGCGCTGGACTGGAAATGGGTGGAAAGTTGTCCATCCACGCCTGGGAGAAAGTTACTTACCAGTAGCGCTCGGTATTATTTTTGTGCTAGTGATTATATGGTTACCATTAGCATTACGTTTGGCGAGTGGTTCTGGCATTATTGCCTGGGCACTGGTAGCGGTACTATTGGCTATCCTACCAGCACTAATGGTTTGGCTTACCTACAGACGTTAAGGCGCTGATTATTTACTGTGGATGCTTTTGCCCAAAACCCCCAACCAATGGCGATCGCTGAAGGCGAAGCTTCGCGTATCGCCAAGCGCGCATACGGTGCTGCTCTAAAATTGAGCATCACTAAAGGAGCAGAGCGCAGTCGCGCTTTAATGGCGATGGCTGAGGCTTTAGAACGCTCATTTGACGATATTTTAGAAGCAAATACTTTGGATCTAGAAGCTTGTCGGGAAATGGCAGTGCCAGAACTAATTTTAGACTGGCTAAAGTTAACTCCCGAACGTTTAGATTCAGCGGTGGAAATTTTGCAAAGGTTGGAAGAGTTATCAGATCCACTACGGCGGATGAGAACTGCTGAATACCAGTTAGGTGAAGAACAAAGTTACTCTCAATCAACACCGTTGGGAGTAATAGCTTTTATCTATGAAGCATTTCCAGAATTAGGAGCTATTGCAGCTGGCTTATGTATCAAAAGCGGCAATAGCATTATTCTTAAAGGTAGTACTGAAGCAAGCCACTCCAATGCGGCAATTGCTGAAATACTGCAAATTGCTGTTGCAGAAGCCCAATTACCTACAGGCTCTGTAGAATTGGTGAGTGCAGAACATCGTACTTCTATCCAGGATTTGGTGACTCAAGAACGTTATCTGGATTTAGTGATTCCTTACGGACGTACTAGTCTAATACAGCAGGTAGTACGTCAGTCTACGGCACCAGTTTTAAAATCGGCTATGGGTAACTGTTATCTATATTGGTCGCCCAATGGTAGCTTGGTGGATATGGTACGCTGGATAATTATTGAGAGTCATGCAAGTTCTCCAGATCCAGTAAATGCCATTGAAAAGGTATTAATTAATCGGCAAAATTTATCATCTTCATTAGGTACCTTATTAAAAAGCTTACAGGAAAAAGGCTTTTACCTCAGAGGAGATGCCGAACTCAGAGAATCATTCCCCCAATTGGCACCACTCCAAGATCGTGAATGGGGAGATGCTTATTTCACTAAGACAGTTGCATTTAAACTTGTAGATAACTTAGATACCGCAATTGCTTGGATTAATCGATACAGTAGCGGACACGCTGACTGTATAGTTACTGAATCTTACCAAGAAAGTAGGCAGTTTGCTCTAGGAGTAAATAGCGCTTCTACTTATATCAATGCTTCTCCACGTTTTAGCCGCAATCCATTATGGGGAGATGCGGTATTTTTAGGAATGTCCAACCAAAAAGGACATCGTAGAGGATTGATTGGTTTAGAAAGTTTAACTACACTCAAGCACGTTGTCCAAGGAAGTGGAAGATTTTGAGATTAACATAACTGTAAAACTAAGCAGAAATATAGGAATAAATTATTGCGCCTAGACACTGTTATAGTAGAACGGGCGTATATTTTTTGTGGAATAATAAAGCTAAATCTAGATCTAAATCTTACTTTATATTTATTGAGATTTTCCTAGTTTTTAGGTATTCTGCTCGCCCACAATCTCCTATTTAAGCTAAAAACATTTTCCATGATGCAGACGCAAACTACTAGAGTTACTTTTGCCAAAAATATTGGCTTTAGAAAAGAATTGAATAAACGAGTCAATGCTTATTTTCAATCTGAGAATATTGCTCGCCGAGATAATTTAGCAATGTACTTCAAAACAGCAATTATTTTTGGATGGATAATTACCACTTGGATATTTATTCTCTTCTCACCACCGATAATGTGGATGAAAGTAGTTGGATGTATTGTTCTTGGATTTGCGATTGCAGCTATCCCATTTAATATAGCCCATGATGCAAATCATGGCAGTTACTCCAGTAAAAAATGGGTTAACTCTACCATTGGTTTAAGCCTGGATCTAATTGGTATATCCAGTTATTTATGGAGATTTCGCCATAATTATTTACATCATACTTTTACCAATATATTAGAGCACGATGTAGACATACATGGAGATGGACTAGTACGTATGTCTCCATTTATAGAACACAGATGGTTTCACAAATTTCAGCACTTCTTCATTTACTTTGTGTATACCATGCTTCTGTTTTCTTGGTCAGTTGGTGATGTCTATTTAATTTTATTTAAGGGGAAATACCACGAACATGTCATCCCTAAGCCCAAAATGTTAGACATGGTTCTCTTTTTTGGAACCAAATTCATTTTCTTGGGGCTTTTTCTAGGCATTCCCATTGCAGTTGGATATACTCCCATTCAGACAATTTTGGGATTTTGTATTACTTACATGACTGCAGGATTCTTGGGTGCTAATATTTTTATGCTGGCTCATGTTATGGAACCAGCAGAGTTTATCCAACCAAATCCTGAGTCCAACACAATTGATGATGAATGGGCAATTTTTCAAATTAGGACAACAGTTGATTTCGCTCCCCATAACCGTATTTTAACTTGGTATCTTGGCGGACTTAATTATCAAACTGTTCATCATTTACTTCCTAATATTTGTCATATTCATTATCCAAAAATAGCTCCAATATTGGCTGAAGTTTGTGAAGAATTCGGTGTTACATATAATGTACATCCAACTCTCGGGGAAGCACTTGTTGCTAACTACCGTTGGTTAAAATTAATGGGAAATCCTCCTCAAATCAGTGCGGTAACAACCCAAATTTAATTAAGTTAGACACTAATGTAGAGACGTAGCATTGCTACGTCTCCAAAGTTGAGATAATCCAACGATTATATCTATGAGATATAGAAAAACATTGTTTTTTGAAAAAACCAGATTTCTTATTTCTGTGCCACCACGCACCAATCAATTAAGATACTGCGTTACCGTTTACTAACAGCATCCAAAGGAGGCATTTCCTATTTATTATGAGAGGTGTAGTAAACAGTTTTTCCCTCGTCTGGAACAAAATGACATTTTTTAGAGGAATTCCAAAGGGAAGCTAATATTGATTCCTCAGATTTATGGAAATATTCACCTAACACTGGTTTAATCGCCTCAGTTGCTTTTTTCAAGTTGTAGTGAGGGATGTTTAAGAAAATGTGGTGAGCAACGTGAGTACCGATATCGTGGTGGATGTGATTGATAAAACCATAATCGCGATCGACACTAGAAAGAGCGCCTTTAAGAAAAGTCCATTCTTCACCGCGATACCAAGGAATATCTGGCTCTGTATGATGCAAAAATGTCACTAAATCTAGCCAAATCACAAATACAATATATGGTCCAAGATAGTATTTAATGAACCACATAAAACCCCATTCATAGGTCAAAAAAGCCAGCAAAGCAACCATCGAAGTCCAAAGTATGGTACTGGTGATTACATCCCATTTTTCTGAGGGTTTAAATAAGGGACTGCTGGGTAAAAAGTGAGAGCCTGTCTTACCTGGAGAACGTTGAAACAAATATACTGGATAAGCCAGTAAAAACAGGTAATGTCTACCAATTTTTTCTATGAGAGGCATTTTATTATAAGCTGATTCAGATGTTGGATACCAGCTTTCATCATTTTCCAGACTACCAGTATTTTTGTGGTGGGTTCGGTGACTAATTCGCCATCCATGATAGGGAACAAGTATCGGTGTATGAGATAAATGTCCGATAAAATCATTCAACCATCTGTAGCGAGAAAATGATTGATGTCCGCAGTCGTGCCCGACTACAAATAAAGCCCAGAACATTGTTCCTTGCATTACCCAGAAAATAGGGAAAAATAACCACGAATCTAGGTAATAAGCTAAAGCATAAAGCCCAGTAATAATTAGAATATCGCGGAAAAAGAAAAACAGAGATTTACCTACTTGAGGCTGAAAACATTCTTTTGGGATTGCTGCCTTTAAATCGCCAAGAGTAAAGGGTAGTTTGATTGTTTCCTCTGATGATGCGATATGAGGAGTATTATCTGTACGAACTGTAGAAGATTGCACTAGGCTACGATACCGGATATAAAGTGAACTGTGTTTTCGTAAGTGAAAGTCAATAAAATCTAATTTGTATAAAAGACTAAGGTTTTAAAGTGACGCACGGTGAAAAAATAACTATGCGCTAAAAATAATAGCCCTTTACTCTTAATTTCACGACTTCGATCAACTATTGTTTGGATTTTTGAGTTATCTCTAACCCCCTCAAATACTGGGAGGGTTAAAGATGTAAGTAAGATTAGATTTTCAGGACTTCTTATCGTTGTGCATAATAATCCTTGAAGGAAATATATTCATTCTCTGGAGTATATAAATGACATCTGTCGGTTATGTACTTTAGTAAAGAAACAGAAAACGTACATTCATCGCGTAAATAACTTCCCCAATTTTTTTGCAAACTACTATAAGCAAGACGCAAATTGTAGGAAGGAATTGCTGTGGAAACGTGATGGGGTACGTGTACGTTGATATCGTGGCACAGGAATTCTACCCAGCGGGGGTAATTACAATGAACTGTACCGGATAGTTGTGCTGTTACTGCATTCCATTTATCTACTGGAACAAAAGGGATATCAGGAGCAGTGTGATGAATATAAGTAAAGGTACTCATCCAAAAATGGTACACC
Organism: Cyanobacteria bacterium P01_D01_bin.50; assembly: GCA_039200565.1. Lineage (GTDB taxonomy): Bacteria > Cyanobacteriota > Cyanobacteriia > Cyanobacteriales > Nostocaceae > Rivularia. The sequence goes on from JBCCSG010000100.1 coordinate 7,967, forward strand.
ATCCAGGGAATAAACCAGAACTTGACAAATCCCCAGATACCAGTTGTAGCAATCAAGGTAGGGAAGCATACCGCTGCAAACAGAACTACTACAGCCACAGAAAGCTTGACACCACCTCTATCTTGTTTGCGATATAGAGACCAATTAAAATGATGCATTGCCCAATGTACAATTGATCCTATCCACCATAAACGGTTGTACAAAAATCTTTTAAAAGCCCATTTACCTAGTATTCCACTCCCTTCATAAACATCTGTCCCCACCGGCTGCCAAGCATTATCTACTTTTAGCTTATTGGTGTGAGTGTGATGATAATTGTGTTTTATTCGCCAACCGTGAAAAGGGTAAATTAACGGCATCATAAATAAATGTCCCACTAAATCGTTCACCCGTTTACGTTTGGCAAATGAACGATGGGCGCAATCATGCCCAATGACAAAAAATCCTGTAGCAGCAGTACCCGTATATATCCACGCTAAGGGTAAAAGATACCAAGGTGCGATCGCCAAAAAAAAGTAGCCTACAATTACGGCTAAAACACTGCTAATTGCACGAAACCAAGCTTTACGGGCATCTTGTACAAAACATTCTGGGGGTAAAGTTTTGATGATGTCTGTCAGCTTTATTTTAGACTCACCAAGCGTTATTGGCCCTGAATTGTGTTCGTTTACTGCTGATGTTGTCATGAATGAATTTAATAAAAATAAAAAGCTCCGCAGTCCAGCTACTAGCATAGTCGAAGAAAGCGAAGTTTCGTAACATTCGCGTCTTGGATTATATCAATTAATCTGCCCCGCTTTTTCTGAGAAAACTCTAAATATATCCCAAAATAAACGATACCCCCGCTTTTCACCTAAGTAATCATTCGGTGGCGGGGGTAAATAAGTTTTAAATTATCTGTTGATAATACTGATTGAAATTAAGGAAAATGAGAAAATTAGCAGCTATTCAGATTTCCTTATTATCAATGGTCAAGCAGACCTTTAACTCAACATTCTACTTTGTCGGTTCGCAGGTGCTAGTTTAACATTTGTAGCCAAACCCAAGAATTGCAGTACTTGGATAGTCATCCAAGTGAGGTCAATTTCCCACCATTCCAACCCGTGACGGGCTGAATATTGAAAGGCGTGGTGGTTATTGTGCCAACCTTCACCATAGGTCAATAAAGCTACCCACCAGCAGTTTGTAGAGTGGTCCTTTGCATCATAAGTCTGATAACCAAATTTGTGAGTTGCACTATTGACAAACCAAGTACAGTGCCATACAAAAATAAGCCGAACAAAAACACCCCAAACTACAAAAGACCAACCACCCAATGCTAATAGCGACAAACCCAAAGCAATTTGGATTAGCAGCATATTCTTTTCTAGAAACTGGTAAAATGGATCGTCCTTGATATCTTTAGTAAATTTAGGAACATCAGCAAAAGCTGGAGAATGGTAAAACATCCAACCAATATGACTCCAAAAAAAACCTTTGTTGGAATCATGAGGATCTAATTCTTGGTCAGAATGCAAATGGTGTATGCGATGCATTCCAATCCATGCAATTGGTCCCCCTTGACAAGCAAGAGTCCCGCAAAATGCTAAGAAATACTCCAGCCACTTCGGAGCTTGAAAGCTGCGATGAGTTATGAGACGGTGAAATCCTAGAGTTATACCTAAGCCTCCAGTCACCCAATACAGAAGTAAAGCTACTCCAACTGCTTTCCAGCTAAAAAAAGCGGGAAATGGCGCTAGCAAAACTCCAAAATGTAAACCTACGAAAAATGTAATGTGCAGCCAATTTAATGGCCCTTTAGTTGTTGATGTAGCAATTGTCATGCGGTAACCTGAATAGAATTGTTTAGCATAATCTGCGCGTCCGTAATGCCCTCCTAAAAGGGCTTTTGTGTGGTTTTCACACAAAGCGTAGCGCCAATAGCGCCACAAATCCGCATAGTTTAGTTGTTTTTTTGAGAACGATCGTACCTTATGAACAGCTTGGAACAGCTGCAAGAAGCAGAACAAGCACTGTTAAAGATTTTTTCTGGTATTGACGCTCAGGTCAAGCAAAATCTTCAGCGAGTACTCACCGCCTTTCGCCATCATAGTGTAGGGGCACACCATTTCGCAGGTGTAACGGGATACGGTCATGATGATTTAGGCAGAGAAACTTTAGATCGAGTCTTTGCAGAAATAATGGGGGCGCAAGCCGCAGCAGTCAGGGTTCAATTTGTTTCGGGAACTCACGCGATCGCTTGTGCTTTATTTGGAGTACTACGTCCCGGCGATGAAATGTTAGCAGTAGCAGGGGCACCCTACGACACTCTTGAAGAAGTTATTGGCTTAAGGGGTGAAAATCAAGGTTCGCTTATTGAGTTTGGTGTAACCTATCGTCAATTGAATCTCACTTCCCAAGGAAAGGTTGATTGGCAAGCTTTAAGTCAGGCTGTGCAGGGTAATACTCGTTTGGTGCTGATTCAGCGCTCCTGCGGCTATTCTTGGCGTTCTAGTCTTTCTGTTGTTGAAATACAAAAAATTGTTCATTTAGTCAAGCAGCAAAATCCGAACACTGTCTGTTTTGTCGATAATTGTTATGGCGAATTTATCGAAACTCAAGAACCTACTCATGTAGGCGCGGATTTAATGGCAGGTTCTTTAATTAAGAACCCCGGAGGAACTATTGTCAGCGCTGGTGGCTACATAGTTGGACGGGAAGACTTGGTAGAAGCTGCAGCTTGTCGGTTGACGGCTCCGGGAATTGGTAGGGAAGGAGGTGCTACATTTGACCAACTCCGACTATTATTTCAAGGTTTATTTTTGGCTCCACAAATGGTAGGGGAAGCGATGAAAGGCACTCACCTTACTGGTTATATTTTTGACAAGCTAGGATATACCGTAAACCCAGAACCTTTTGCTCCTCGTGGGGATGTAATTCAAGCGATTAAACTTGGTTCCGCCGAAAAATTAATTGCTTTCTGTAAAGCCGTACAACAGCATTCTCCCATCGGTTCCTATCTAGATCCCATTCCCGATGAAATGCCGGGATACGAGAGCAAAGTAGTTATGGCTGGGGGGACGTTTATTGAAGGTAGCACCTCAGAATTTTCCGCTGATGGTCCATTAAGGGAGCCTTATATAGTTTACTGTCAGGGGGGAACTCATTGGACTCATGTGGCGATCGCTCTAGAAGCCGCGATTGAGGCAATTGGGAATTGGTAATGGGTAATTGGTAATGGGTAATGGGTAATTGGGCATTGGGCATGGTGAGTCCACTCTCGTGGGTCGTCTCCCTCCGTTGAGAGAAGTGGCGAATCCGAAGGGGGCATGGTAAACATTTAGAAGTAGTGAGTAGTGAGTAGTGAGTAGCAAGTAAAATTTATTCTCTCCCTCTCTCACTCTCTCACTCTCTCACTCATTTCTTGTCCCCTAGTCTCCCAATCTCCCCATCTCCGTACTCTCCTCATCTCCGTACTCTCCCCATCTCCTACTCGGGTAACTCATATTGTTCCACAATCCGCTTAGCAAATTCGGGAACATGCTCATCTAACTTCTCTGGATGATTCCTCTTTGTATACAAATAATTCCGGGTAAAGTGAGAATCAATCGAAAATCGAGCATATTCCAAACCCTTGGGACCAATTTTTTCAATTACCACACCCATTAATTTCGCAGCCCACATGGGAAGAGTTACACCTTTATCGTAGGCGGGAATACTTTGCTGTACGGCGGCTTGGCGATTTCCTTGGGACATTACTGCTTGGGTATTAATTTGGTCTTGAACTAAATCCAACATTTCCTTTCCGCGATTGTTCCTAACTACAATCCACTGCCAGCCAAAAGGTGCGCCCATATACCCTACTACTATATCAGCTAGTGAATTTACGTAGTCAAAACAACTCATGCAAGAAGGAGCAAATACGTCTTTGAGTTTATTTGTTTTTAAACCAAAGAAAGGTACTGTTTCAATAGAACCATCTTCATGTTTAAAATGAACTCGGAAATCTTGCATAAATTCATAATGCACTACCGTATCTGGAGACTTACTTGTAGTTTCGAGGAACTTTTGTAATCCGGCACGAGTGACATTATCAACGCAAGGGGTTCCCAATACATAAAGCTTTTCCAAGCCAAGCTGTTTTTCTACAGCACGTAATGCTTGAATTTGACAACCAACACCAATTACCAATAAACGTTTCATTCCGGATTTTTCAACTTGTTCTAATACGGAAAGATTTGGTGAAAGGGTAGGTTTATTGACTCTTGCTGCCAGTATTTCTTCGGCTGTTCGAGCAATTACCGGCATTGGTTGAAAACGATCTTCTTTAGTATTTTGTACGCAAACAACACCTTCTACAATACCGCGTTCTAGCATTTCAATGGCGATCGTACTCACAATTCCTGTCCATTGAGCACCTGGAATTGGTTCTTTTTTCTGCGCTGCCATCATCCCTTGTTGAACTCCGAAATAAAGCTCATCGGGGTTATCAAGATTGCGCGATCGCGAGTGACTTTGTTCTTCAAGTTCCTCTATTTGTTGATTAAGAAAAGCACAAGCTTCTTTGACATAATGCACATAATATGTATCGCAAAGTCCGCATTCGCTACATAATTCTTTTGCTGGACGACGGCTTCCGGGTTTGAGGGCTTTGGCTTTTTTGTGTTTGGGGAAATCTACTGAAGTCATTAAAATTTTTTATGTTTTAAACTATAAGCACATTTTTTTAAAATACCTCATATACTGACCGATAAGATATGCCTTCTTTGCAATAAGTAATAAGTATTTATGGTACGTGGAAGAATAGCAAATATTCTCAAAAGCAAGAATTTGTTAATAAATCTTTTATTTATAGTGGTAGCTTTACTTTCAGTTATTAAATCACGACCAACTTTGTATAACTATAAAAATTCTGAAAAAGATTCTCAAGCAGCAATTGATCACATAAACATACTGAGGAATAAATATAAAAAGAAATCAATTACTTTTGATCGAAGAGCTTATAAAGCCGGCAGTTGCAAGAGCTAAAGATATGAGCAAATATAAATATTATGACCACATAAATCCTCATAATGGGGATTGTCCAGATAAGATGAAAGAGGAATATGGTTTATCACAAAACGAATATGTTGCGGAGAATATTAATGGATAGGAACAATATTCAGAAAATTTATTTACTAAAATCAAATTAAAAGAAATGACAAATGCTGTAGATAGTTAGATGAATAGCAGGGGTCATAGGTATAATCTTTTGTATGACAAACATATTTCAGGGGCTGTTGGTTGTCATAAAGATAAATGTGTTTTTCTCGGATTAAATCTTCACAAATTTGACTCTAGTTGTTCTACAGCAGCAGAAGGAAAGCAATACTGGAATAGCGTACCAATGCAACTTGGGGAAATAAAGTTAAAAAATTTTAATCTCAAAGAATAAATTCACATCATTCATAATCGGTGCATGACGCTCAAAAAATCCATATTCCATAATAAGCTGCTACGCATAAAAGTAGTATATTTAGAAATATTATTTAAAAGCTAAAAATCTTATCCCTTCTGCCTTTTGCCTCTTGCCTTGCTGTTGTGCATTTTTAATGCACAACAGCTTATATTTTCAAAGCGTCACACAGCCTACATTACGAAAATAATTAAATTTATTGATGGATAAATCAACTAAGTTACACAGCCTCTGCCGTCATTCCCTCCTTACAACCCAAACTTCTACGCTCTTTAAAAAACGCCTGTTTCATTCCTTGAGTATAAGGTTTTAACAAATCCTTTTGTTCAGAGTCTAAACGGCTTTCTATTTCCGAGGCTAAGATTTCACACCATTTTTCGGTTAATTCCCATTTGATTTCAACTCCTTCTACAACCATGGCACACAAAGGAATTAATTCTTGTTCAATTGGTGTCATACTCTTTTCTAAAAAGCATAATAATATATAAGCCTGGAACATATTTAAGTCCCGCAGACAAGAGTGAGTGATACCACGATCGATTAATTTACCTCTTCGGCTACTAGTATTAGGTAATAATTCAATTAACTGCCGATAAATTGATTGAGCAATTTCCGGTGCTGCTGGCATCATTTGTTCTACAAGCTTCAATTGCGGTGAATCCGGTTCGTAATTAACAGCATTAGAGCAAACTCTTTGCCAAGGCATCGCTACTTGTTCTTCGACAAATTTCAAATAAGGACCTAATAATACTTGTTCGGCTTCGGTTAACCTTTTAAGTATTAATTTGTTGGTAAAATTTAATTGCGAAGTCATAAAACCCAGACTGCGCCAATCTTTAGATGCAACATGCTGCTCTTGAAATATAATTAATATCGGTTCTAAAGCATATGCAAGTTCTTCCACTGCTGGTATAAGCAATTGAGAAAGTGAGTTATTTTCTACCTCTATTTTTGGTGACTGCTCTTGATAAACTTCTATTAGCTTTCTATAAACACGAAAAGCAAATTTTGTAATGCGTCTTGCTTCGGTTAAATCTAAAACATTTGGAATATAACTGTAGAGATTTTTAGTTTGTATCCACCCCATCTGACAATTTACATCTAGCATTTTATCTTTTAACTTCTTGGTAGTTTCAGCTCTACCTTCTGGTTTTGCTGCTTTTAGCAATTCATCGCAATATGAAGAATCACCTAAGAGTGAAGATATTTCTGGTGTATAACGCCGTGCCCAAATATTAAGTAAACGCTCAGATGAAGGTGAGCTCTCAATTTTAGAAGTTTTTAGCATATTTTTTCCTTTTTATTTTTATGACAAGTTTTTATGACAGCGATAAATAAGCTGATGGTAAATTATTCCTAGTTTTATATCCAATACAAAATTTATATTAAATATAATGTAGCTATAAAACAAGAAAATAAATTAAATTATTCACTTATTTTGATTAAAGTATATTATTGTATTACTATTTTATATTTTTTCAAAACTGTTTATTCAAATATTTATGTATATATACTTTGTTTATGCGATAGCGAACGGCATTTCTGTATGCTAAAAACGGATATTAATAGTTATTTACACTAAACAGGGTTGGCAGTAAAGACTATGCATCTGTATAAATATAATATCTTATGCACGTAGATCAACATAGACTGTTTAACTCAAATTCAGTAAAATAAAAATTTTTTTGGAAGCTTTGCAATTTAGATATCTGGGCACAATGGTGATATACCACACAATTATCTATTAGTCGGCGTTAGTTCCAATACCGCTAGTTGCCGAATTAGCGAAAGCCAATATGAATGCTGTTTTTTTCCTTATAAACAAGAGCTGAAAGTACTATTCTTATCTTATTTACCAAAGGTTTGCGGTTTTGTAAAATTGTTATTTTTTTAAATAACAATGCTCTAAAAAATAAATCTAGACAAACTTTATGAGATTTTTATCCTACTTTACTAATTCTTTAGCAGGATTGACAGTTCAAAAACTTGAACAAATTATCAGATTTGATATAATTTCTGTAACAAAGGTAACAGAACTTTCTTGTTTTATTATTTTAGCACTGGGTTAAAGCGTTAAGTGAGAATTATTACAGCCTCATGACTACTTTATCTTGAGTAGAAAAACTTAATTTGCCTGTAATTGTTCTTATTGTCAAGGCTGAATCTACCTTCATGTAAATTATCCAATAGCCTATATTTAAGTTATTAGAAGATTTGAAGCAAAAACTTATCTGTAGCTGTTGTTATATAACACTACAAGCCTATTAACTAATTTTGTAGTTTTATATACAACTCGATTTTCAGGTTTTTTTTATAGTTGCAATTATTGGCAAATTAAGTTTTTGAAGCTTGGCGTAATTTATTTAGGAATGGCCGCAACTGGCATATTTTCTTGTAGGGGAGGCAAAAAGTGGTGTAGATTTTCTTCCCACTTTATTGAGGCAAAAAGGGGTGTAGATTTTCTTCCCCCTTTATTGCCGTGCCGTTGCTCGTACACTCACTAATATTGAACGTAATAATACGGCAATCAGTGTACGGCACCATCCCACTCTTGTGACAATTGCGGTCATTCCTATTATGATCGAATAAAAATAGTAACTAAAAACAGAATTTAGTTTGAAAGGGAAAAGAATATGGTTCTCTGATACCTCTTATTCTCTTTGATTTCAAACTCATTTTTGCAAAATAGATAGATATTATTCTATTCTTATATTCTGGTTAAATATTTGGTTAAGTAAGTGATTATTTATTTAATTTTTATTAGTAAATACTTCTAAAAAGATATGATTTTATTATTCTTAAAGTATGTTATTTTATGATTTTTTGAATATAGATATCAGAAAATATGTTGTCTATCAAAGAGTAAAAATCATAATTTTAATATTGTTGCACTATATGAAAATTTGTTATAATTTTTGATTATGCAGGGAAATTAATTAATCCGAGTCTTCTCAATCAGTTTTAAGTACATTTACCACAAGATATTGAGATTATACCCAAGTAAGTTAAAGATTATGGATGTATTTTTACTTGGGCATAAAGCTATTGGTTCTTTAGGCAAATAATGAAAAACAGTAAATAACTGGTTGTTTAGATAATTGGAATCTCAATTTTATAACATATAGCTTGATATTTATTAATTAGTAAGCCTATGTTTTAAATTATTACAGGGATATCTATAAATAGGTTCTATTAAGTATGTTAACCACAAAATAAAGGGAGTTTAACTAGATATGCAATTACAAGACATGGACGCAATTAAAAAATTAGAAGAAGAAGCGTGGGAAGAGCTTCAAAAGACAATTATCTACTATCAAAACCGTCCAGTTGGTACGGTAGCGGCTTTAGATGGAGGTGTAGATGCATTGAATTATGACCAATGTTTTGTCAGAGATTTTGTTTCATCTGCTCTACTTTTTCTGATTAAAGGAAAAACGGATATAGTCCGTAATTTCCTAGAAGAAACTTTGAAATTGCAGCCGAAAGATAACCAATTGGATGCTTATAAACCAGGTCAAGGTATAATGCCAGCTAGTTTCAAAGTGGTATCTCATAATGGAAAAGAATTTTTAGAAGCGGATTTTGGCGAACATGCAATTGCAAGAGTTACACCAATTGATTCTTGTTTTTGGTGGCTGGTTATATTGCGTGCTTATGTAGTTTACACAAAAGATTATTCACTGGTATATCAACCGGAGTTTCAAAAAGGTATTGGATTAATTTTGGAACTTTGTTTGGCAACTAGCTTTGATATGTATCCAACGCTGTTAGTTCCCGATGGCGCTTGCATGATTGATAGACGTTTGGGTATTTATGGACATCCTTTAGAAATTCAATCTTTATTTTATACAGCATTGCGTGCGGCACGGGAAATGTTAATCTGTCATGGAAATCAAGATTGGGTAGTTGCTATTGATAATCGCTTACCTATTTTGCGTGCCCATATTCGCAAACATTATTGGATAGATCTTAAACGTCTAAATGCAATTTATCGTTACAAAGGAGAAGAATACGGTAAAGAAGCTGTTAATCAATTTAATATATATGTAGATTCACTTCCTTATTACGAATTAGATAAGTGGTTACCAAAAGAAGGTGGTTATTTAGCAGGTAATATTGGACCATCACAGTTAGATACTCGTTTCTTTTCTTTAGGTAATTTGATGGCAATTATTTGCGATTTAGCAAGTGAAGAACAGTCTGAAGCCATTATGAATCTTATTGAAAAGAGATGGAATGATTTGGTGGGAGAGATGCCGATGAAAATTACTTTTCCGGCATTAGAAAACGAAGAATATAGAATTGTAACTGGATGCGATCCGAAGAATATTCCTTGGTCATATCATAATGGTGGAAATTGGCCTGTTTTAATGTGGATGTTAGCAGCGGCAGCGATTAAAACGAATAAAATATGTATTGCTGAAAGAGCAATTCATATTGCCCAATTTCGTCTTCAGGAAGATGAATGGCCGGAATATTATGATGGTAAGCGGGGAAGATTGATTGGCAAGCAAGCTAGGAAATATCAAACTTGGACAATTGCCGGATTACTATTGGCAAAAGAAATGGTTCAAGAACCATCTAATTTATCATTAGTTAGTTTTGAGCCATTCACTGTAGAAGAAACTTCTAGGGCTTGCGAATTTGAAATTGACAGCTTTGATGCTTAACTCACGTTAATAATTTTTGCTAATAATTCCTCTCACAAGCACCCTTCACTCATGGAAGGTTATAAGGTAAAGTGAGAGGAATTATTTTGTTTAAAATGGAACATGGGGCATAGGTTAAAGGTTCAAGTACAAGAATTTCAATTTCTCCCCACGCCACTTGCGTGACACTCAAGAAACCCTAACCGAGCAGTGGCTCCTCTCCCCCTCTCTCCCTCTCCCCCTCCCCCTCTCCTATGAATTCCCCCCGTCAACTAGCTTTTATTGCCCTACGAGATGTTCATAAGGGGGCTTATGCTGACGTAGCGCTAGATAGAGTACTGCGAAAGGTTGATTTACCCGATAACGAGCGCCGCTTGGTGACAGAATTGGTTTACGGTAGCGTCAGAAGACAGCGTACTCTCGATGCAATTATTGACCAATTAGCTAAAAAAAAATCTCATCAACAACCTTTATTGCTGCGCACTATCTTACATTTGGGTTTGTATCAACTGCAATTCCAATCACGAATTCCTCCTAGTGCTGCTGTTAATACTACCGTTCAATTAGCTAAGGATAATGGTTTTTCTGGTCTTTCTGGTTTTGTTAATGGTTTGTTAAGACAGTATATTCGACTGGGGGAAAATAAAGAGGGGGGAGAATCTTCTAGTATTCCCATAAGATTACCGGAAAATCCTGTGGAACGCTTGGGTATTGTACATAGTTTTCCAGATTGGATTGTCAGTCTATGGATAGAACAGTTTGGTTTAAAGGAAACAGAACAATTATGTCAGTGGATGAACCAAACACCTACGATTGATTTGCGAGTTAACCAACTAAGTTCATCTCGTTCTGAAGTTGAAGCGGTTTTACAAAATCAAGGTATTTTATGTCAGCACCTTCCTAATTTACCTCAAGCTTTACGTTTTCTCAGTAAGACGGGTGCTATTAAGAATTTACCTGGTTTTAACGAAGGGTGGTGGACAGTACAAGATAGTAGCGCTCAATTAGTGAGTTATTTACTTAATCCACAAAAAGGTGACGTGATCATTGATGCTTGTGCTGCACCCGGAGGTAAAACAACTCACATTGCCGAGTTAATCGGAGATGAAGGTAAAATTTGGGCTTGCGATCGCACTGATTCTCGTCTCCGTAAGTTGCAACAAAATACTCAACGTCTCAATTTAAAGTCAATTCAAATTTGTGTCGGTGACAGTCGCTATTTAACCCAATTTGAAAATTCTGCCGATAAAGTATTACTTGATGTTCCTTGTTCTGGTTTGGGAACTCTCCACCGTCACGCTGATGCACGTTGGCGACAAACTCCGGAAAGTGTAGGGGAACTTTCTACACTTCAAAAAGAACTACTTTTACATACTTCAACTTTTGTCAAGGATGGTGGTTCCTTAGTTTATTCTACCTGTACCCTGCATCCAGCAGAAAACGAAGGTGTTATCAAATCGTTTTTAGAGTCACATCCTAATTGGGAAATCGAAGCTCCTGCTACTGATTCATCTTCTGGTGAATATGGAACGAAGGAAGGTTGGATTAAAGTACTGCCCCATAAACACAATATGGATGGTTTCTTTATGGTGCGTTTAAGAAAAAAGAACAACTAAAATTGTAAGATTTTGTTAAAGACAAATTTTTTTAAGGAGGTGAACATGGTAAGTAACCCTGATGTCAAACAATTGTTAAAAATCTTAATTGCAGCAGCTTGGATTGATGGTAGGATTCAACCGGAAGAAAGAGAGTATCTTCGACAAATAGCTCAAGAAAAAGATATCGCCACAGATCCAGAAATTAAACCCTGGCTTTACGAATTAGTTCCCGTAAAACCAGCCGAATGTTACGAATGGGTTACAGAGTATTTGGGTAATTCTCCCAGCACTGAAGATTGTCAAAACTTAATTCAAGAGATCGGCGGTTTAATTTACAGTGATGGTGAGGTGGCTATTGAAGAAGCCAGGTTATTAGCTAAATTACAGCAATTATCCGATGAGAGTGAGTCAAAGCAAGGGCATTTAAATACCATTCTTAAACAAGTTCAAAAACTTTATCGTCGTTGGGTTGAAGTGCAAAACTGATTTATAGTTTACGGAATTGGAAGGAACGAAACTAAGAGTGAGGAGTGAAGAGTTAAGTTTTTACTTCTCCCCATTCCTTATTGCCAATTATTACTTACCACAAGGCATATGCTTATATCATTTTCAAGTTTCACTTTTCTATTCTGAATAATTTATCTAAGTATAAAAACTAGTATGTAAAGTCGTAATTATAGCTTTATTAAAGAAAACGCGATACCTCTGGAAACTCTGGAAGTGCTGGTGTTATGCTGCAAGCAGCGAAGGAAGCACTTGTATAATAGTTACCAGGGTTGTAATGATGTTTTCAAATATATTTAAAAAAGTAGCTGTGTTTGGAGCTAGTACTGTAGCAGGGGTTGCTCTAAGTGGAGCGATCGCAACGAATTCAGCCCAGGCTGCAAGTATGACTTACCGTTCCGAATTTAGTGTTACTTCAAATAGTTTCAATAATGATTTTATAACTGGAGATTTTGATTTCACCAAAACTGAAATGGATTCTGGTGGATTCAGCTACGAGGTGACAGGCTTTAATGCCAATGTGCTCAATGAGAAGTTTACCTTGAGTGATATGAGAAAAAATCCAGAACCATTCCGTGCAATTAATCAGATTTTTGTGCCAGAAAGCTATCAAAGTATTTTACAAAGCGCGATAAATGGCAAAAATTCCGATATAGTGAATAGTGATCTTGGGGAAGGGAATTCCACTTTCACCTTTGGATTTGATTTAGGGGATGATGGTGATATTGATTTTGGAGATTTTCAAGTTGATGGTAATAATAATTTTCCAGCAGATAACTTCCACTTTGATTTTACCTCAGAAGATTTGGATAATGCTGCGGAATTAGCATCTAATTTAATAACATCAATTCCTCCTACTGCCACAAAATTTTCTGTATATTTGAGTTTATTGGAGGGTGGACAAATAAATGTTACAACTAAAAATGTTACAACTAAAGCAGTTCCAGAACCAACTACATTATTCGGCATCGGGGTTGTAACGGTTGGATTAGCAGCCACTCGACGTAAACGTGCAAGCAAGAAAATCAAACAGAAAGTAGCAGCATAATACTATTTTACAAATTTGAGATTTTAGATTTTGCTTGCATCATTATAAATTTGAAAATTGAGAATAGTAAATTAAGCCGGAGACTTGAATCTCCGGCTTATTTTTATTTATTGGATACAAAAATTTAGCTTGATGTGACATCGTCTCTGGTTAAACAGTTATCATATTTGATCTGAGTAAGTAGGTTGGCGTTGAAAATAGTAATTAAAACAAGTGAATAGTGAATAGTGAATAGTGAGTAGTAATAAGGCTTTGGAGGCAGTTTACATTCTGTAATATAGTTGGGTTTATTTGTGCCGACTTACTTA
>JBCCSG010000101.1:0-21364 GCA_039200565.1 Cyanobacteria bacterium P01_D01_bin.50
GCGTGACGAGGCTGTAAAAAAAAATTATTCCCACACCAACATTGCATAACTTGTATTCACTCACCCCTACATCTCAATAGCAGGTGAAAATCACATTTTGTATTTTTTATTGTTCTAAGTTCTCTTTATTACTGTTGAGGCTGGTTAATTAACATGAGCATTTTAAATTTCCCTCGCCTACATTTTCAAGGCTCAGCCCGCATCCACGCCCCTACTGGACATAGAAATGGTCAGGTAGATATCAGCGATAATACTGTTTATATGAATGGTTTACCGATTAAAGAACACTATTCAACTGCTGAGTATCACGAATATCTTTATAATAAAGGACCAAGATTTAATACTGAAGGGAAATTAGATGAAAATGGTCCTTTTAGTATGGCAATGGGATGGAATTTTGGCGGTAACAGCCATTTTTCCATTGATGCGAAAATTCACAGCGTTCAGCGAGAATTTGGCAAAATAGACCAAAATGACCCTGTAATCGGACGTAGTGTTGATTTTTGGGGACATTACAACGAATATGTAAAAACGAGTTTCAATCGCGCTCGATTCTTTCAATGCGATCCAGCTTCCAATTGGACGAATACCATTATGTTGGGGCAGTTGGCTTTTGGCAAGTTGGGTGATTCCAATCAAGTTCCTTATATGCTAACTGCTCCCATTGAAGGTTTATTATTAGCTCGCTGGCAAAATTTTAATTATATTCACGATCTACCAGAGCATATTTTAAATGATGAGTTTGGCAAAGCAGCTGTTTATCAGTTTGCAATTCCGGCATATGCACAAGATTTTCTTTGGAATGACGAGGTAAATCGATCGCCAACGGTTTCTATGTTACGAGAAGCCATGCAGCGAGATGAAGTGTTGGGTTTGGTGGTGCAATTTAGTATTAGCAATATGTCTGCACCTATTCAACCAGATGCGCCTTCTTTTTGGGAATTACATGGAACTATTGGTTTATGGTGTCGGGATGAATTGGCTACTTATCCCAATGGTAGGTTATTAACTCCTCGAGGGGTACCCACGAAAACGGAGTCTCAACCAATGGGGAATCTTGCGGTGCAGTTGAATTCCCAAGGTGTCAGTTTAAATATGATTACAGCAATTCCTTGTGTAGGGCGCGAGCCTACAGCAGAAGGTTTACTTCACAAGATTTTCTCAAAGTTGGATTTAGGCGATTTAGAATTACGCACCGTTGATAGTTATAGGTTAGTAGGGAAGATTTCTCAGGAAGCTTATCAAAAGCAAGCCCATCAATTAACTAGTGGATTGGTAGATATTCCTTATTGTGATGATTGGGAAGATTTACGAGATGAAGTTGAAAATCAAGGTTTGTGCATTATCAGCACGGTTGATAATCAAAGAAGAATTTTAGTACAAGAAGAGGAAATTAATCTTCAGGTAGATGATGCTTGTTTATTTTTAGAGTTCCCTAATTCTAAGAAAGGGGAAGATAACGCAGTAGAATTAGAAGTACGATCTTTTGTTAGAGGTCGTCCCCAAGCTGTAGAATCAATTTATCTCAATCAATTTTATAATCCCCGAGCATTTCCTCAATTACGCTATCAATTTGAAAGGGATTCTACCAATAAAGATAACATTTTCCAATTCCCCCGCAGTTGGGAAATGCAAATCGTTGGCTTAAAGCCCGGGAAGATTTCAGATAAGGGAGATTTCACAGCGAGTTGCGAAATTTCGACGAATCAAGAAGGGCGCGGTTGGTTTACTTTAAGAGGAGCAAAACCTGGAACTACCAAAATATTAATTTCTAGTTCCCCTCACGAGCAACCTTGTGACCCCAATCACTTAGAAGAAGCGGAAATTGCTTACGACAATCGGGATAAACTCGGATTTTGGAACAGTGCTGGCTTCCTCGCCGTGAGAGTAATGGGTGATGATTGGCACTTAGAAGAGATACCCGATAAAGATGTAGATTTTGACCTAATTTACGAACATGTTTTAGCTTTCTACGAAGCGAATTTTTCCTTCATGAAAGCCGAGGTGTTTAGTTTAGCTGATAAATGCAAAGTTGCCACCTACGCACGCTTGATGTGGCAAATGTCAGATCCCAAAAATAAAAATAAAACTTACTACATGCCCCCCACAAGAGATATGTCTGAAGCTAAATCCAAACTGCTGCTAAAATTTCTCCAAAATCAGCAACAAATTGGTTATATTCCCCCAAAAGAACAAAAACCACAATCCAAACAACCCCAGCGTCAAATTCAAACCCGCGAAGAATTAGTCACAGCATTAAAACAAGCAGCAGAATTAGAAATTGCCGTCATGCTGCAATATATTTATGCCGGATATTCCATTCCCAACTACGTCACCGGAGAAGAATATGTCCGTTGGGGATTATGGACACCAGAGCAACTACAATTAGCTTGTGGTGACGGCAAAGAAGTCCAAAATTATGGCATGCGGGGAGTATTAATGGAAATAGCCCGCGAAGAAATGATTCACTTTTTGCTAGTCAACAATATATTGATGGCTCTAGGCGAACCATTTTATGCAGCAGTACCCGACTTCAAACAACTTAACGCCAGATTTCCCATAGATATAGACTTTGCTCTCGAACCATTAAATGCTTTATCACTACAGTATTTTATGCGTTTAGAGATGCCCGAATTTTTAACAGAGAATCTCGATAACGAAACAGACGATCGCTATTCTAGCTTTGAATATTTACATACATACGGCTCTCTAAGTGAATTGTACAGTCAAATCCGCGCCGGCTTAAAAAACATTCCCGATTTATTCGCAGTAGATAAGAATAGCGTCGGTGGCGAGCATCGCTTATTCATGCGCGACAACCTCAATAAAGAGCATCCAGATTATCAAATGCAAGTCTACGATCTCAACAGTGCATTATTTGCAGTAGATGTAATTGTCTCTCATGGAGAAGGAAGCGAAACAGAAAACGATAAATTCTCGCTTTCGCACTATCAAAAATTCCGCAATTTAGCTTCGGCGCTTTCTCTCGAACAGATTAATCATGCCGAAAAAGGAGCTAAAAAAACCTGGAATCCCTCTTATCCATCATTAAGAAATCCCAGCTTATACCATCAAGATTGCAACAGTAACGTCGTTATTGTTCCCCAAACCAGAACAGTAATGGAAATCTTTAACGAAAGTTATTCTTTGATGATGCAATTGATGGTACAGCACTTTGGACTTAATCCCAAAGGCAGCCTACGACGTTCCAAATTAATGAATGCCAGTATAGATATTATGACGGGAATGATGCGTCCCCTCGGGGAACTATTAATGACCATGCCCTCCGGAAAACGCGGAAAAACAGCAGGACCATCTTTTGAAATAGCTACACCAGAATATATTCCCAATTCTAAAATAGCCTATGAAACAATATCTTGTAAATTCGAGATTTTAGCCAAACGTTCTCATCAATGCCAAGTTATTCCCACTGCTGTTTCCGAAATGTTTGACTTTTACAACAACTTCTTTAAAGAGTTAGGAGTTAATAGTTAGGAGTTAATAGTTATCTTTGCGATTTTTTAATTCCAATGACTTAAATCTACCACAACAAGCCCGATTTATTGCGTGACGGGCACCCATTAAAATTTTAACCTCTAAATATGGGTTCAATTCCCCACCGCTCAAAGGTGTAAGATACGCCCCCCATCTCAATTCCAGCCAACTTCGGCACTTCGGCTCTTCCTTCTTCCTTCGATTTAATGGGAACCCTTGACGCTACTTTTCTCATAACCACATACAAAATCGATTAAAGCGTCACAAAACTTCAATAAAGAGGCTTTGTGCATCCACACTGCTTTTTTCCTCCTGTACAAACTAACAACTAACCACTAACAAATAAAAGATGAATAATACAACCTTAAAAACAAATGTACTAATAGTCGGTGGTGGTCCCGTGGGAATGGCAACAGCAGCCGAACTACGCTACCAAGGCATCGATTGCATTTTGATCGAAAAAACAGACGGAGTAGTTCGCGATCCAAAAGTCAGTACCGTAGGATATCGTTCTATGGAATACTGCCGCCGTTGGGGAATTTCCGAACAAATACGAAATGCCGGTTGGGATAAAAACCATACCTTAGATGTTGCTTGGGTAACTACCGTTGGCGGCCATGAAATCTTCCGCATTAACTTTCCATCCTATGCCGATCGCACTCAACCAGACTACGCTCCTGAAACGGAACAGGTATGTCCCCAACATTGGTTTGCTCCCGAATTTCTCAATTTTCTCGGAAAATATCCCCAAGGCTGTATCAAACTATTTTCTCAATTAGAAGATTTTCAACAAACGGATGACGGAGTAGTTGCTCAAATTACAAATTTAGATAGTGGAAATACAGAAACTATCCACGCTAAATATATGGTGGCTAGCGATGGTGCCCGGGCTAATATTCGCAAACAATGCGGCATTGATGCGACTCAATATCATGACACTCAGGTATTTCAAAGCGTTGTTTTCCAAGCACCCGAATTAGCATCTCAACTTGGCCATAAGCCCAAAGGGCATCGCAATGCAGTGGTTTTCTTCTTAGTAAACCCGATAATTCAAGAGCCTTTACGCGCTGTAGATGGAAAAGGACAATATCGCTTAATCTTAAAACCCCAAGAAAATGGTGAAGTTTATGATGCCTTAGAAGCAATTAAAGCAGCCATTTCTATTGACACCCCAGTAGAAATTATTTCTAACCTTCCTTGGCGTTTAACTCATCGAGTTGCAGAAAAATTCCGTCATGGACGCATATTCTTCGTTGGTGACTGCGCTCATACACTTTCACCATCGGGTGGTTTTGGCATGAATACCGGTATCGGCGATGCAGTCGATCTTGGTTGGAAACTTGCTGCTAGAATAAAAGGCTGGGCTGGTGCAAATCTACTAGATACCTACGAAATCGAACGCCGCCCTATTGCCGTGCGAAACCTTGAAGCAGCAAACGCCAACCTGCAACGCACTCAAAAACGCAGTATACCCCCAGATATTGCCAGCGACTCTCCCAAAGGAGAAGCAATTCGTAAACAAATGGCACAAGGTTTGGAACGTAGTGGAGTGAAAAAGGAATTTGATGCACCAGGAGTTCACCTCGGTTTCCGTTATGAATCTCCCATTACGATCGCTGATGGGTTACCTCCGGGAGATGGCGATCGCGAATGGACTCAGAGTAGTTATCCCGGTTGCCGCGCACCCCATGCTTGGTTAAAACCAGGATTATCAACCTTAGATTTATTTGGTTATGGATTTGTATTAATGTGCTTCAATTCACAAGCTGGAATTGAAGGTGTAGAAAAAGTTTGTCAGGATAAACTTGTACCTTTGACAACTCATTACATTAATAATCCCGACATCGCCAAACTTTACGAGCGTGATTTTGTCCTAGTCAGGCCAGATGGACACGTAGCTTGGAGGGGTAATTCGATACCCGAAGATATGGAAATGATTATCGATAAAGTACGAGGAGAATTTTGAGCCGTAATTCTGATTATTTTTCTTCCAACTAATCAAAACATTCAAATACCTACACTGTCAGCCGCGTTACAGTGTAGGCTTTCCTATATCAATGATCAACGATCAATTACCAATTACCAATTACCAATTACCAATTACCAATTACCAATTACCAATTACCAATTACCAATTACCCCTAACTCCTAACCCCTAGCTCCTTACTCATAAAATCAAACAGAATCTGCTGATGTATGGGGCCAAGAGGCCTCACTTCCCCTGCTGCTGTAGAATAACAGCTACCATTGCGAATATCTTCAGCACTGAGTAAACCCATATCCCAACCTTCGCCGAGAACTAATCGATCTAAATCAACTTCTAAGGGTGCGTGGAATACATGACGCACAGCTTTTTCATTTTCATAACAACCAAATTTAGAAATTTGTTCTGGTAGAGTGTAGCTAATTTCTTCTAAAATCTCTCGCCTCACCGCCATTTCTGGAGTTTCTCCCAGTTCAATATGTCCGCCAAAAAATGCCCAATAACCCGGATAAACAATAGTTGGGATATTATCCCGCAATTGCATTAAAAATTTGTTGTCTCGATACAAAATTGCAATTGCAACATAATGCACCATGCGATCGCTCATAAAAAATATTATGCAACTAAAATAATTGCTCGTATTATATATTACTTTTCTTCTAGGTAAAGTTCTCCCATTTCTGCGCCAGCTACGGGAATACTTTCATACTGGGGTAATGCTTTGACTACAACTCGATCTCCGACTTTCCAAGCTTTTTGATTGGTTAACACCCAAACTTTGCCAGTAGAGTCATCTAACTGATACATTTGTTGCTCTAACAAAGGAACTTTTCTTTCTACCTTACCTTGAACGTAAACAGGAGTATTGTTATTGCTTTTTTGCGGTTTTAGTTCGTTAATGGAAGTGACATTCACGCCAATGGCATTCATCCCGTATTGGCTCAAATTACTGCAACTCAGTAGCCCCGACACCAGGAAAGGAGCTAATCCCAGACGCAATATCCATGAAGGGGGGAAAACTTTTCTTACTCGTTGTATTGTAGGCACCATATTTGGAAATTTAAGTATCAGCCCTCGGTTAGTCGTAATTTTCTTATACATAGTTCCCGCGCAATAATAAGTTGTTAACAGAAGCTCCATTCCATTTTCGCTTACGGCAATCTATCTGAGAAGATAAAGAATATGATTAATGCCGTGGCTTACTTACCCGTACATTTAAAGCTCATGGAAACAAAAACAGCAAAACTGCTTGATGGTAAAGCTTTAGGATTAAAAATTCACGAACAGCTTTCCACCACGATAGCCCAATTACAATCGAAAGTAGGTCGTCCCCCAGGTTTGGCGGTATTAATGGTGGGTGACAACCCGGCTAGTGCTGCTTATGTACGTAACAAGGAACGAGCTTGCGCCAAGGTGGGTATTACTTCGTTTAACAGGCATTTCCCTACAGAAACCAGTTTTACCGAACTTCAAGAAGTTATTCAAAGCTTGAACAGCGATGAACGAGTAGATGGGATTTTAGTACAGTTACCCCTCCCTCCTCATTTGGATAGCGTAGCCTTGTTACATGAAATTGCTCCCGATAAAGATGCCGATGGACTGCATCCGCTGAATTTAGGACGATTGTTAAGAGGAGAGGAAGGTTTACGCAGTTGCACTCCAGCAGGAGTAATGCGTTTATTAAATGAATATTCTATACCTTTGTCAGGAAAACAAGCAGTAGTCTTAGGCCGTTCTATTTTGGTTGGTAAACCAATGTCGTTGATGCTTTTGGAAGCCAATGCTACCGTTACCATAGCTCATTCACGCACTCACAACTTGCAAGACATTACCAAAAATGCCGATATTCTGATCAGCGCGGTAGGAATTCCTCAATTAATTACTGCTGAAATGGTGAAAAAAGGCGCAGTTGTGGTAGATGTGGGGATAAACCGCATTACTGACGAAAATGGCAAAAGTCGTTTAATTGGTGATGTCAAATTTGATGAAGTTGCAACCGTTGCAGACTTCCTTACCCCGGTTCCCGGTGGTATTGGCCCTATGACTGTTGCCATGTTGTTACAAAATACTGTTTCGGCTTATCAGTTATCAGTTAGTGGTTAGTTGTTAGTTGTAAATCTCGATGTTTTTACCCGTAACACAGGAAATTAAGGAAATTTAGAATGGTTGCAGCAGATAATTTACCGAAAAATTCTCCAGAATCAAAACAATCGAAGTTTGATTTATCGGCTTATCTGAAGGAACGACAAAAGCTCGTGGAAACTGCTTTGGATAAATCGATTGAGATTGTTTATCCAGAGAAAATTTATGAAGCAATGCGCTACTCGCTTTTAGCTGGAGGTAAGCGCTTGCGTCCGATTCTGTGCCTTGCAACTTGCGAAATGACTGGCGGAAATATCGAAATGGCAATGCCCACGGCTTGTGCTTTAGAAATGATTCACACCATGTCTTTGATTCACGACGATCTCCCGGCAATGGATAATGATGATTACCGTCGGGGTAAACTAACTAACCATAAAGTATATGGCGAAAATGTCGCAATTTTAGCCGGAGATGGTTTGTTAACTTACGCCTTTGAATATGTGGCAAGTAATACTAAAAATGTGCCAGCAACACAAGTTTTACAGATAATATCTCATTTGGGACGTGCAGTGGGTGCTGCTGGATTAGTAGGCGGTCAAATTGTAGATTTGGAAATGGAAGGAAAGACTGATGTCACACTCGAAACGTTGAATTTTATTCACAATCATAAAACAGCCGCTCTCTTAGAAGCTTGTGTCGTTTGCGGCGGTATTTTGAACGGAATATCCCCAGAAAAATTACAAAGATTATCTCGCTACTCTCAAAATATTGGACTTGCATTTCAAATAGTTGATGATATTCTGGATATCACCGCAACCCAAGAACAATTAGGTAAAACTGCTGGTAAAGACCAACAAGCACAAAAAGTTACCTATCCCAGTCTCTGGGGTTTGGAAGAGTCAAAAAAACAAGCACAACATCTTATTGAAGTTGCTTGTGCTGAATTAGAACCATTTGGAGAAGGAGCTAGACCTTTAATTGCCCTTGCTCATTTCATCACTAGTCGTAGCAACTAATTCTTTTTTTAGATTTGGGATTTTAATAAGTAGTATCCCACACTTCCTCACGCGCACAACCGCTGCTAATATTACCCTTATTTAACCGTAATACCATGCAAGACATAGGCAATATTTTTAACAACCACGTACTGCTGATTGCCTTGATAGCTTGTTTCGCCGCTCAGGCTTTAAAGCTCATAATCGAGTTAATCAAGAATGGTAAAGTGAGTGTGAGTGTTTTAGTCACAACTGGAGGTATGCCCAGCGCTCATTCAGCCCTAGTAACTGCTTTAGCGGCTGGTGTAGGACAAACTATCGGCTGGGCATCTCCCGAATTTGCCTTAGCTGCGATTTTCGCCATCATCGTCATGTACGATGCTGCTGGAGTCCGACAAGCCGCCGGAAAACAAGCACGCATACTCAACCAAGTAATTGATGAAATGTTTCACGATCATCCAGAAATTGCCGCCGAGCGTCTTAAAGAACTACTCGGACATACGCCTTTTCAAGTAATAGCCGGTTCGGCTTTGGGTGTTACCATTTCTTGGCTGGCGCAAGCAGCGTATTAAAAAGTTAGTAGTTAGTGGTTAGTAGTTAGTGGTTAGTAGTTAGTGGTTAGTGGTTAGTGGTTAGTAGCAAAAATATCAACTATCAAATATCAACTATCAACTATCAACTATCAAATATCAACTATCAACTATCAACTATCAACTATCAACCATCAACCATCAACTAATTTGGCAATTTGACAACAGAACGTAGTAACATTACCTTTTGACTATCAACGATGATAGCAAAGAAACCTCGTTTGGAAAGTTCCTGTAAGGTTTTATAAGCTTCTTTCTGGTTGCTGGTGTAATTTGCTAATAAATAAGGCCGTCTTCCGTAAGCAACAAAACCTACGTCTGATTTGACTGCTTTGCGAACGTCGGATACTAATTGAGGACGATTGTAATAATCGACTAATACAGCGTAACCATTTCCCAAGCGTCGAGGTTTGTAGCTTACCGTTGTAGCTTCACTAGGTGTTGGTGCTCCCGTAGGTCTTGTAGTAATTATTGCAGATAAGCCAGCAGAATCTCTGATGTATCTTGCCCAACGATTAGCATCATCAATCTTTTTAAATCCGCCGATGCGGGTTACTGTATCATTGAGGTATTTACAGGTACTAGTCTCAATTTTTGTAGGTAAAACACGCTTTAATTGGGTTTGATTATCTTTTGTAGGACTCACTACTAATAACAAATATTCACCAGTTTTCGGAGCTGTACAGGTGGGAATATTTGTTTGAGCTGCGACAGAATTTATACCGCAAAACAAACCGGCTGTTGATAATATAACAGCGGTTGGCAAACTTTTAAATTTACGCAAACTAGTTTGATTCATCGATCGTATTCTCCTAAAAAACACCACAGTTAAAAAACTTTATCAAAATTTATTCTCGGCTGAAACATCCTAATTAACTTGACGGGCACCCTGCAAAATTTCTTGGTTTAGCTCTTTTGTCCGCCGGCTTTTACAATTTATGGGATCTATACCGGAAGCAATGAAGCAGTTTAGGAGTATGAAATTGATTTCATCGCAATAATTAATAATGGCGATTGAAGAATATAATTTATACTTTGTACCATTCTAATCACCACTCCTAAACTGTTAATTATCTATCTAATAATTGTTTAATTCATTTATGGAAGCATGCCGCAAAGGGATTTATCAAGAAACTGGAGCCAGGGATGCTAAAGCATCGGGAATTTCAGAAGAAGGAGCTTGAAATTCTCCTGTAGCCACATATTCCAACCGTAGTTTTAACCAAGTAATAAATTGAGAATTGGTAGAAACAATTGCCGCTGCCGGTTGGGGACATTTCGCTTTAATTTCTGACATATGGCTTGCTTCTAGAAAGGCTGGTTGCTTAATCAACCAAAAATCAATTTCCTTTTCCTGCTCGTGGTAATAACGGGTACGCTCCCGCAAAACCTCTTCTAAAGGTTCTTCTTCTAATAAAAAGCGTTGAGAAGCTACTGCGTAATAGTATGTTTGCATTGTCACCCTTTGTAGATTTAATAGTTGATTGAATCAATTTGAGGACACAGCATATATTACTGCGTCCAAGGGAAACTTAATTAGAAGAATTGAAACTAGCTGCTAGTTTTTTAAACGGACAGTTACTTGCTAGCTGTTGGGAAGTTGACTGTTGTTCCCTTACATTGAAAAATCTTTTAATCGTTGCCCAAAGTGACTTACCCCGAGAGCGGTGCTTTCCACCACTCGTCAGCTTTGCCAAAAACTGACTGTTGTCAAAGTAGTGTTCCACCGAAATAATTTTCAAATCATCGGTAACACGGGCAATGCTCATCCCTATTATCTCCACAACTTCTCCTGTAGGAGCATAGTCTTTGTATGCACCATTAAAAGTTCCCCAATGCCGCCATTTAAATGTAACGTTTGGTGGAGAACTGTAAACTTCTAATACTTCCCATAAGAATCCCGACGGAAATGCGCTACGAAACAACCTTCCGGATGATTCAAAGTTTTCCTCGGAGGCTTTATATTCTTCAGCGTCGCCAATAAATAAATTATAAGTTCCAGAGAAGGAAATATCTGCTGCACTGAATTGCTCCCCACCATTGCTGCTCATGCGGAACTTTTCGTTAACAACCGATAGCCACTGTTTGGGGTTGGTTTTAAAAGAAGCTTCTAACTCAAAGATTCGCACCAAGTTTTCTACAATAGCTTCTAGGGAACCCATCGGATGATTGGCTTGACTTTCAGATGCTAAACCTTGATTCGATTCGGAATAATCTGGAGGGTTTCCACCGCGCCATTCGTTATCGATGCTGCTTGCAATTACTTTTTCTCTATCTTGTACCCACAGCGGCAGATTTTGAGATTGTGTTGCGCTCATATCACAGATATCCTGGCTGTATAACAATAACTTGACGGGCACCCATAAGATTTTTTTCTTCTAAAAAATTCTTATGGTAACCCTTGACTGAATTCCGCAGTTTCAACCCCTCCAATATCAATTAACAATTATCAATTATCAATTATCAAAATATTTTTACTGTTCACCACTCACTACTTATTGTTCATTGTTCATTGTTCATTGTTTACCGTGCATAACTTGTTTCATTTCTCGCACTGCTCTTTCCATTCCTACCAGAGCCGCTCGACTGATGATGGTATGACCAATATTAAGTTCTTCCATACCTTCAATGCAAGCCACGGGATAAACGTTGGTGTAGGTAAGCCCATGTCCAGCATTTACTCGCAACCCGGCTTTAATCGCTTGATTGCAACCGTATGCTAATAAATTCAATTCCATATCTTTAGTTACTTCATTTTTCGCTTCCGCGTACCTTCCCGTATGCAGTTCAATAAATTTTGCTTTCACCTTGACAGATGCTTCAATTTGTGATTCGTCAGCATCTATAAATAAACTCACAGGAATATTAGAGCTTTGTAACTTATCGACTATATTTCCGATTTTATCAACTTGACCGACAATATCTAAACCGCCTTCCGTGGTTACTTCTTCACGCTTTTCCGGCACCAAAGTCACATAATCGGGTTTAATATCGAGAGCGATCGCCAACATTTCATCAGTAGCCGCCATTTCTAAATTGAGATGAGTTCTGACAGTTTCCCGCAGAATTCCCACATCTCTGTCTTGAATATGTCTTCTATCTTCCCGTAAATGTACGGTAATTCCATCAGCACCGCCCAATTCAGCCAGCACCGCAGCGGCTACGGGATCGGGTTCCACCGTCCGCCGCGCTTGTCGAATAGTGGCGATGTGGTCAATATTTACACCGAGTGTCAGCACCCCTATTTCCCCCGTTTGCAGTTTATATAAAAATTGATTTTACAGGAAATCGGGGTTTTTACGGAAGCCTATAGAATTAGGGGTTAGGAGTTAGGAGTCAGGAGTTAGGAGTTAGGAGTTAGGAATTAGGAATTAGGAGTTAGGAGTCAGGAGTCAGGAGTCAGGAGTTAGGAGTTGGGAGTTAGGAGTTAGGAGTTAGGGGTTAGAAGTTAGAAGTTAGAAGTTAGGAGTTATGGGTTAGAAGTTAGAAGTTATGAGTTTCTAGTACTCCGCCAAGTGAACTATGGGGTTAAATAATGAGAGGACAAAGTTCTTTTCTCCCCCCTCTCCCCCCTCTCCCCCCTCTTCCCCCTCTCCCCTATCCCTCTCTTCATCAAGCTGATATTGGTGTGGTGGAATTACTCGCCTACCTACTTACTTCAAGTCTTTTTCCCAAAGCGCCTAAATCCAAACACGATTAAATAAAACAAGCCACATTCAAACAAAAACCATAGTAATCCCCATTGGGCTTCGCCAACTTCCTTAACAAACCAGATAGCAGGTATAGATATTGCTGAATCTTTTGTGGTGACGAATATATGAAACAGATTATTTGCTGCATGAATGCCTAAAGCTAATTCTAATCGATTGTCTTTAAGTGTTAATAATGTGCAAAAAACACCAA
This sequence comes from Cyanobacteria bacterium P01_D01_bin.50, assembly GCA_039200565.1. GTDB lineage: Bacteria > Cyanobacteriota > Cyanobacteriia > Cyanobacteriales > Nostocaceae > Rivularia. Next base: position 13,050 of record JBCCSG010000101.1, read on the forward strand.
AAGCAAAGTAATATAGCGCCATCCACAAAAATCCACGTTGAACTTCTGGATTTCCTAAATGGGGTACCATAAATAAAATACCATTAACAATCATTAATAGTAATGGCTGTTTTGTAATTAATCCTAATCCTTGAAGTATATAACCGCGAAAAAACAATTCCTCTGCAGAAGTTTGTATCGGAGTTACTATTACCGCACAAGCAAGTAAAATAAACCATTGACTTGGTTTAAAAGCAAACTCTAAATTTTGCGGTTCTAGCACATAAGCGATAACAAAAAGAATTGACATAATTAAAAACCATACTCCAAATCCTTGAAAGAAGCGTGGTAATCTAATTTTTGCGTCTGCACCTACTAAAGTTAAAAAGCGACGCTGATGAAGAAAACGCACGCTCAAATATATTCCTAATAAGAAAAATACAAATGGAATATTATTAATTATATATACTTGCAGAGAAGGTGTTTTTAATAACTCTTCAATTTGTACTGTTAATTCCGATAAACTTAAACCTTGATTAGCAAAAGGTACTACCAGTAGAATACCTGCTACAATACTACCTACAATTAAGAAAAGAAATATTATCAGGATTGTTCCTAATAAATAGCGCCACCAATTATTCTTTCCTTGTCGTGCAATATCTAGATAAGTTTGATTCATTTTGCACTCTCTTATATCTTGTTTTATCAGTATAAAACCTGGATATAATATTTTTTTAGTTAAAATTATACAGTCTTTATATTGATTTTAATCGAGATATCCACAATTTTTGCATTAGTACTGAGTATTAATAAACTCAATCTTCCCTGGGTTAAGGTATGAGTTGATATACTTTTATTAATACAATTAATCATATCCATAGTCTTTGTAGTTCATTCATCCATTATTTATCTAAAGCCGAAAAGCGCAATATTAGTTAAAGTTGATTTATTACTTTTATTTTTTGTCAGGATAATTTAGCGTGTGGTTATACAATCAAGATTCCGTAGAGTACGAAGTATTTAAGAAATATGAAAAACCTTTAGTTACTGTTGGTGTAAATTTCTCTCGTACTGATGTAAGAGATGCTTTATCAGGGTGTTTTGATGGATTAGAAGATGCTTTAAGAGCGGCAATTAGCTATATACTATGGTTGCACGAGCAAAAACATGAAATTCGCGCCAGTATTATTCTTGTAAGGGCGTTGAATGAAAAATGGAAACCGAGGGAATGGCGTGACGAATATCTCAATTTACCAATTTTGAAATCAAGCGGACAAAAATGGTGGGAAGGTGCAGCAAAGATGTGGGGATACGATCGGCGCAATCAACTGGTTGCTGATATTGTTTATGAAGCAGGAAAAGAATATATTGTTTTTATTAACGGTAAAGAAATGTTGATAGAAACTGCTTGGCGTTGGGGTTGGGAACGAGTTTTGGATTATGCTAAGTAGGTTGGTGTTGAAAATAGGGAATAGGGAATAGGGAATAGGGAATAGGGAATAGGGAATAGGGAATAGGGAATAGGGAATAGGGAATAGGGAATAGGAAGAAAAACTGTACCGATATTTGTTGCCTACAGAGCATACAAAAATCAATTATAATTCCGATAAATGGAGTTGAAACTAAAAAAAAATCGCTGATTTTAAACTAGGGAATAATCTAAAATCTGCCAGCCTCTTTTTACAATCAAAAAATCGTAAATCTAAAATCTAAAATCGAATGACATCACTTACATTAAATTTAGATTCTATAATCAAACTCACCCAAGAACAGTTTTATCAACTCTGTGAAGCAAATCCGGAGTTAAAACTAGAACGTAACGCCCAAGGAGAATTAATTGTTATGCCACCCACCGGAGGAGAAACAGGAAGAAGTAACGTAAATCTGATTTTTCAAGTCGCAAGATGGAATGAAGATAATCTTCTTGGTGAAGTTTTTGATTCATCAACTGGATTTACTTTACCATCAGGTGCCGATCGTTCGCCAGATGTTTCTTGGGTGGAAAAGTCTCGTTGGGATGCTTTGAGTAAGGAACAAAAAGAAAAGTTTATTCCTCTTTGTCCCGATTTTGTAATTGAAATTATGTCACCCTCTGACAATTTAAAAAAGCTGCAAAACAAGATGCAAGAGTATATTGAAAATGGATGTCGTTTAGGTTGGTTGATTAATCGGAAACAACAGGAAGTTGAAATTTATCGTCTGGGAAAAGAGGTTGAAGTTTTAAAGTTACCTCAAACTGTTTCAGGAGAGGATATTTTACCTGGATTTGTACTGAATATGCAGAAAATTTGGGACTGAAGTATTCTAGAAAATTATTATTAATTAATGAGTACAATTCATACTTTAAAGAATATTTCAATAAATTAAAAAATTGTCACCAAAAACGAAAAAACCAGGGGAGTATATCCGTAAATTAGCTAGAAAACGAAAGACATCAGCAATGATACGTTATTTTCTAGCTGCGGGTGTTTTAATAGCGACGGTGTGGTTATTTATTATTTTAGGTACTTCTTCAGTTGGAATTTTAATATCCTTAACAGGATTTGCAGGCTCATACTATTTATTCCGCAGCGGGAAGTACTTTCAAAAAAGATGCTTAGATGCTCAACGTGGTGCTAAAGCCGAAACTGATGTAGCTAATCTATTAGATGTTTTAGAACCTCGAAAATGGCAAATCGAATACAATTTGAGAATTAAAAGATGGGGAGATGCAGATGTGGTATTGTATTCTCCTCAAGGTAATTGGTACGTTGTTGATGTTAAGTCTCATGGTGGAACGAAAATATCTGAAAATGGACGTTTAAGAAGACGTTATGGAAAAAAAATTGTTGATTTTACAGAAGGCAATTTGATTAAAAAAGTTAAAGGGCAAGCAAGAGAAGTGAAGTTGTTAAAAGGTGCGTCTTGGGTAACTGCAATTCTTTGTTTTACAAGGGGCGGTGTGGATATTTGTGATGGTGAAGTTAGTGGTGTTTATGTGGTAAGTGCTGGGGATTTGGTTGATACTTTGTTGCGGTTGGATAAGTGATTGGGTTATTCATTTAAGGATTTCTAATACATCTTTTTACTCAAAAGCTACAAGCCTTGGTATACAATAACTAAGCCCACCTATATGAACTGAATTATAAAAGGGTTTTAGTTATCTGGGGAGTAACTTGAATGGATTTAATATTATTTCTAATTTTTTCGTTTGTTTTACTTGTAATTAGTGCTTTTGGAGGATATTTTATTGTTTATCCTTTGTTAGCTTCGATGATTGCTTTATTTCTCTTACTTTTGAAAAGAGGATTTAAACCAAATCAATTATTTAAGTTAGCTTGGGCTGGCAGTAAAAAATCTTTTTCAGTTATATATATTCTCTTATTAATTGGAGTGGTTATAGCTGTTTGGATGATGGCGGGAACAGTACCGGCAATTGTCTACTATGGCATTCAAATGATTAACCCTTCTTACTTTATTGTTTCAGCCTTTCTTTTAAGTATTCTTGTATCTTTATTAATTGGAACTTCTTTTGGAACTGTAAGTACAATTGGGATTGCTTTAATGATTATGGCAAGCGGTACTAGTGTAAATCCTCATTTAACTGCTGGTGCAATTATTGCCGGAGCCTATTTTGGAGATACACCTTTGGTGTCGGCTTCGCCTATCGCTGTTCCCCCATGTCTTCTAGTGCTAATTTAATCGCTATAATTACTCGAACGAAAATTCACACTAATGTCAGAAGGATGTTAGTAACAACTGTTTTACCTTTAGTTGCTTCTACTATAGTTTATTTACTCATCTCTATTGCGAATCCTGTAGAATTTGAACGGCAATATATTACTTCTGAAATTAGTAGATTATTTAACGTTAATCCAATAGTACTTTTGCCAGCATTGGGTATTTTATTCCTTGCTTGGCTGCAAGTAGAAATCAAAATATCTATGTTAGTGAGTATAATTATTGGTTTATGTATGAGTATATATATTCAAGGTTATTCTTTCTCTGATATTTGTCGTAATATGCTTCTGGGGTTTGAGTTATCAGAAGATAGTAGCTTGAAAAATATTATTCTTGGAGGTGGTGTAATTTCTATGGCTAAAGTCTCTCTGGTTGTGATTGTCTCTACAGCATTTGCTGGAATTTTTAATGGAACTAAAATCCTTGAATATGTACAGATATATCTCAAGAAAGCGAAATCGAGATCCAATTTGTTTTTAGGGACAAATATTATCGGTATCGCTTCAGCAGCATTTGGTTGTACTCAAGCAATTGCTATTCTTTTAACTGAAGAATTAGTAAAAGATCGTTATCAAGAAAATCAATTAGATAATTATCAGCTTGCAGTCGATTTAGAAAACTCTGTAGTTGTAATTTCTGCCTTAATTCCTTGGAATATTGCTGGGTTGATTCCGGCAACTATTTTGATGACAGATTCCGGATTTATTCCCTTTGCATTTTATCTTTATTTATTGCCTTTATTTAATTATTTTGATCTGAAATTTAAGGAAAGGCTTATTAGTAGTTGATGGTTATCCAAGATGTGTCACGGTGGTTGCGCTCATAATAAATATGTTAAATAAAATACATAGAATACTCTACAACATAAATTATAATATCTACTTAATTACCTCAATTGTTCGACCTTAAGGCGGTTTTGCCTTCTGGATGCAATAGAATTCAAAGTAAATATCCCCTTATTAGATATGGTTTTAAATTCAGAGCCGTCCCCTGAAGAAAATACTGATTGCACTTGGGAATGTATACCTACTACTTCTCGTTATGTAGACAAAATTGCTTTCAGTCCTGATGGGACAATATTAGCCAGCTTCTCTTCTGAATCGACTGAATTTGTAAGTTTGTGGGACGTTGCAACTTCTCAAAAAATTTATTCTGGTAATTTTTCCGATCTGATGAATTTGGATGGAGCTGAAGAAAGAAATGTTTGAGGAAGATTTAGGTTTGATTGGTGTCTATCGGCGTTTTTCAGCCCAGATGGAAAATCTTTAACTTACGAAGGTTTTATTTGGGATTTAAACCGGGGTGAAGTAATTAATGCAAGAACGCTAAAATTACCTTTTGAGAACCACAACCAATGTCTTGCTGTCAGTCCAGATTTGCAAATAGCGGTTGCAGCTTCGGATGCAGGTACTGTGAAATTTTGGGACATATCTACAGAAAAAGAAATTTATACTCTTTTTCTTGGGCGTAACGTAAGTAAAGACGAAATTTACGAAAATCTATTTAGTCCGGATGGCAAAATATTTGCTAGCTTAATTTGGTTTCGTGGTTCGAGCGATTTTTATGTTCACAGACTAGAAGAGCAAGAGAAAATCAAGCTGTGGGAAGTAAAAACAGGGATGGAACTTGGCACTATCCTACTACCGGATGTTGTTAAAGCAAAAGCGTATGCTGGGACTCTTGCTTTTAGCTCAGACAGTCGTATTTTAGCCAGTAATTCCGGCGATATTGGCAGAACAGTTATTGTATTATCAGAAGCCGCTACGGGTAAAGAAATTTGCCGATTTGAAGGATTCGCAAGCCAAGACTCACTAGGCTTACAACACAAAATTACATCTCTTGCTTTCAGCCCTGACGACCAATTTTTAGCCAGTGGTGATTCATCTGGTGTTATTACCTTATGGCAACTGAGAAAAAAAGGGTCGCAATCGTTAAGAATTAAGAAGATTAGGACTTTTGTTGGTAGCATTTCTCATGACTCGATTAAAACCATTACGTTCAGTCCAGATGGGCAGACTTTGGCAAGTGGCGCTGGCTACAATAATGGCGGGATTACCTTGTGGGATTTGAAAAGTGGTAAAAAGCATAAATCTTTCCTTGGTCATTGGATGCCATATAAAAGAAGATGCTCTGACTATTTCATTCGCGATTGCACTGAAAAAGTAGCCATTAGTCCCAACGGCAAGATAATCGCCACTGTTGATAGCTCCAATAGCATAATTAAACTCTGGGATACACAAACTGGTGCTTTTATACGTTGTCTCAGAAATAGATGCTATACAAGTATTTTTTTTAGTCAGGATGGTAAATTTTTAATAGCCTTGAGCGATGGAATTAATCCATCAGAAATTTTCATATGGGAAGTTACAACAGGCAAGAAAATTAAGTCGATAGAATATCATTTTGATTTTAGGAATATAAACATCAATCAATATGGAGATTTATTAGCAGTTTTTAAAAATTGTGAGTTTCCTGTAAAAATATTGCAAGTTCGTAATCGTAAAACTGTTTGTACCCTCGCAGGCGATTACGAGAAAGTATGGCAGATTTTTTTTAGCCCAGACAAGCGTCTTATAGCTACTGTGCATAATATATCTGAGTTTGCAATCTGGGAGATTGAAACTGGTAGGTTGATTCGTATTCTCAACACCGATCTTACTGAAGGAAGATATATTCATGTACTGTTCAGTCCAGATGGTGAGATTTTAGCGATCGCCAACACCTCGAACATCACGTTATGGCAAGTTAGCTCTGGAGAAAAAATACGTATTATTAATCGTCGTCAACTGTATCGCCCCTGGTGTATGGCTTTCACCCCTGACGGAAAAACTCTTGCATTTGCTCATGCTGATGGTAGTTTTTCTACTATCAACCTTTGGGATATAGAAACTGATAGCAAGATTTGTACTCTTGAGCCGGTCATAGATGAAATTGCCTCGCTTGATTTTAGTGGTAATGGAGAATTTTTAGTAAGTAGTACTAGGGATGGCAAAATTACAGTGTGGCAGCAAAATAGTTCGCTCTAAGAAAACGCCTAAATACAATAATTAAAAAAAAGGTGTTCCAGCCCAAAAAATTTCTACTAATTGATTTAAGAAATTTATATTCATTTAAATCCTCCCTCTTCCTTAAACTCCGCGCTCCTCCGCGCTTCCCTCAGCGCCCCTCTGCGTTTAAAATATAATATTCTCATACTCTAACTCGAAGCACTAGTATAAAACCGCAACGCAAACCGCCAAAACCTCGTAGATACAAAAAACAACCCCAACGCCAAAACTCCCGCACCTATCATCCATGTAATTTGACTTCTACCAAGCATGGCTTCCGCAGGTACGGTAGTTAAAAAAGCAACTGGTACAACAAAGGTAAAAAAGAAACGAAAAGCCGCAGGATAAGCAACCATTGGATATCTCCCCGCTTCCAACAATCCCCGCAATACTTCAGTTACGTTGTATATTTTGACAAACCAAATACTCGTAGCTCCTAAGATAAACCACAGGCTATAAAGGATTATTGCGCCGCATAACATCGCCGGAATACTAGCAAGATAATCGCTGATTCCCAAACCGAGACGATTACCAGCGTAAATAATTATAATGTTGCCAAAAATTAAATCCGAGACTCCCCAAGGTGAAATTGTGTGGGAAGAAAGCCAAAATTGACTGCGGATGGGTTTTAGTAAAATAAAATCGAGAGTTCCTTCCTGTACGTGACGCACGATGCGGCTAAGATTGGGAGAGAGAAAGGTTTGCGAAAAGCCTTGCAATAGAGTGTAAATCCCCACCACTATCAAAGCTGCTTCCCATTGCCAACCAGAAAAAGTGTAGCCGTTACGGTAAAACAAGAATAAACTAAACAAGCTACCTGCAAGATTACACAGGCTGCTAAGAGTAGCGATCACAAAATTGACGCGGTACTCCATCTGTGCTGCGATCGCAGCACTCCAAAACAATTTAATCACTTTTAAGTATCTTAAGTATCTTCCCATAGTGAAAATAGGTAGCGCTTCCGGTATAGTTAACTTTCAGGTTGTATATTGTGCTGATATAAACTGTATTCTTAATAATCTTATGGCTAAACTGTCAAACGAATTAAACCGCTTTTTTTTTGAAGAAGAACGTGGCGATACTGTAACTTTAGAAAATATTCTCGAATTAGCAGGGGAAAGTATTTTCGGATTTTTGTTTGTTATCCTTTCTTTACCTTCAGCTTTACCAGTTCCCGCACCTGGTTATTCGATTCCTTTCGCGATTGTGATGTTTTTCTTGGCAGCACAGCTAATTATAGGTCGTAAAGAACCATGGTTACCTTCAAAGTTTGCAAATCGCCCTATTAAAACTAAATTGGCACAAAAATTTATCAAAGGTGGGATTCCTTGGTTGCGAAGAATTGAAGCTGTAACTCGTCCTCGTTTACCGTTCGTTTGTACTACTTTACCGGGAAAAATAATTATTGGTATTGCTATTAGTTTAATGTCGATTTTTATGATGATTCCGATCCCCGGAACAAACACTTTACCAGCAATTGGGATTTTTGTCACTGGTTTTGGTTTATTGGAAGATGACGGTGCAATTAGTTTAGCAGGTTTAACTATTTGTGCGATCGCAGCAATTTTA